>CAJPPF010000111.1 GCA_905372445.1 uncultured Prevotella sp.
TATTTGCACACTAAATATTTGGATACAAAATTTCAATATAAAACTTTATAATTAATGAGCAAAAAAAGAGTTTATACCTTCGGTAATGGCAAAGCCGAGGGTAATGCGAAAATGCGTGAACAACTTGGTGGAAAGGGCGCCAATCTCGCGGAGATGAACCTTATTGGTGTGCCTGTGCCTCCTGGTTTCACTATTACCACAGATTGTTGCAACGAATACTACGAAGTAGGTGAGAAAAAAATCATAGAACTTCTCGAGAAAGAGGTTATGGCTGCCGTGGCTCACACGGAGGAACTGATGAACTGTAAGTTCGGTTCGGTTGAGAATCCTCTTCTTGTATCTGTACGTTCCGGTGCACGTGCGTCAATGCCTGGTATGATGGATACAATTCTTAATCTTGGTATGAATGATGAAGTGGCAGAGGGACTTGTTAAGAAGACAAATAATCCTCATTTCGTTTATGATTCATATCGACGTTTCGTACAGATGTATGGTGATGTCGTTTTAGGATTAAAACCTGTCAATAAAGAGGATATTGATCCTTTCGAAGCTATCATAGAACAGGTGAAAGAAGAGCAAGGGGTTATTCTGGACAAAGACCTTTCAGTTGAATCGCTTAAGGAACTTGTTTCTCGTTTCAAGACAGCTATTAAGGAACAAACAGGATGTGACTTCCCTACTGATCCTATAGTACAGCTTTGGGGGGCTATCTGTGCAGTATTCCGCAGCTGGATGAATGAACGTGCTATTCTTTATCGTAAGATGGAAGGTATTCCTGACGAGTGGGGTACTGCTGTTTCTATTATGGCAATGGTATTCGGTAACATGGGTGATACTTCTGCTACAGGTGTATGCTTCTCTCGTGATGCCGGTAATGGTGAGAATCTTTTCAACGGTGAGTACCTAATCAATGCACAGGGTGAGGATGTTGTAGCAGGTATTCGTACACCACAGCAGATAACTAAGATTGGTTCACGTCGTTGGGCTGAACGTGCAGGAGTCTCTGAGGATGAACGTTTGAAGAACTATCCTTCAATGGAAGAGGCTATGCCTGATTTGTATGCAGAACTGTTTTCTATTCAGCATAAACTTGAGCAGCACTATCATGATATGCAGGATATGGAGTTTACTGTTCAGGAGGGAAAGCTTTGGTTCCTGCAGACACGTAGCGGTAAACGTACCGGTACTGCAATGGTCAAGATAGCTATGGATCTGATGCATGATGGAATCATCGATGAGAAGACTGCTATTATGCGTTGTGAACCACAAAAACTTGACGAGCTTCTCCATCCTGTATTCGACAAGCTTGCACTCTCAAAGTCAAAGGTTATAACCCAGGGGCTTCCGGCATCTCCTGGTGCTGCATGTGGACAGATCGTTTTCCATGCTGACGATGCCGAAGCATGGCATGCTGATGGTCATAAGGTTATAATGGTTCGTATTGAGACCTCTCCTGAAGATCTCGCAGGAATGTCTGCTGCTGAGGGTATTCTTACTGCCAGAGGAGGTATGACCTCTCATGCTGCTGTAGTTGCTCGTGGTATGGGTAAGTGCTGCGTATCAGGAGCCGGTGGTATTAATATTGATTACAAGACAAAGACAGTAGAGATTGACGGAACAATATATAAAGAAGGTGACTTTGTTTCACTGAATGGCTCTACAGGGCAGGTCTATGAAGGAGAAGTAGAGACAAAGGCAGCAGAACTATCAGATGATTTCAAGGAACTGATGGCTCTCTGCGACAAGTACACAAAACTTCAGGTTCGCACTAACGCCGATACTCCACATGATGCACGCATTGCCCGTGAATTTGGTGCTAAGGGTATAGGTCTGACACGTACGGAGCATATGTTCTTCGAGGGTCAGAAGATTATTGCGATGCGTGAGATGATTCTTGCTGATACTGTTGAAGGTCGTGAGAAAGCACTTGCAAAACTCCTTCCTTATCAGAAGGCTGATTTCAAGGGCATACTTGAAGCAATGGATGGTTTACAAGTTAATATTCGTCTGCTTGATCCGCCGCTGCATGAATTTGTTCCACATGATCTTAACGGTCAGGAGACAATGGCTAATGAGATGGGTGTTAGCGTTACTGAAATACAGAAACGTGTAAACTCTCTTGTAGAGAATAACCCTATGCTTGGTCATCGTGGTTGTCGTCTTGGTATAACTTTCCCTGAAATTACAGCAATGCAGACACGTGCAATACTTACAGCTGCTTGTGAGCTGAAGAAGGAAGGCAAAGATCCAAAGCCAGAAATTATGGTTCCCTTGATTGGTACTGTTCAGGAACTTAAACAGCAGAAGGGAATCATAAAGAAGACAGCAGAAGCTGTATTCGCTGAACAGGGTATAACAGTGGAGTTTGAGATTGGTACTATGATAGAGATTCCTCGTGCAGCTTTGACTGCAGGTCGTATCGCCAAGGAAGCTCAGTATTTCTCATTTGGAACCAACGACCTTACACAGATGACCTATGGTTATTCTCGTGATGACATAGCAAGCTTCCTCCCAGCTTACATGGAGAAGAAAATTCTGAAGGTAGACCCCTTCCAGGTTCTCGATCAGGAAGGTGTCGGTCAGCTCATCAAAATGGCAGTGGAGAATGGTCGTGCGACACGTCCAGATCTTCGTACAGGAATCTGCGGTGAGCATGGTGGTGAGCCAAGTTCTGTTAAGTTCTGTGCTAAAGTCGGCATGAACTATGCGTCTTGTTCCCCATTCCGTGTGCCTATAGCACGTCTTGCTGCGGCGCAGGCAGCCGTCGAGGAATAATTGAAATATGTTGATAATCAGTTAAATACAAGACAAGGACTTGGCAACAGGTTCTTGTCTTGGTTTTGTCGGATGAGCCTTAATATAGATATTGTAAATGCGTAAAAATATTATATTATTAATTCTTTGTTTTGTAGTCTTTGTCTCAGATTTAAGAGCACAACAGGTTCAAATTAAGCAGCGATTCGAATCTGCATACAAAGAAATTATAGATATGCTTGAAGGCAAGGAACCACTGTCTATTAAAAGGAGTGTGTTTCTTGCAGAATGGGCGTATTTGGATGGAAATCTAGACTACGAGAGTGATTTCTGCCAGCCTATCCGAAAAGGAGCAGATTACATGAAACGTATGATTGTTGCCAATCGTTGGGAAAATTATAAGACTGCTAAGCAAATAGCCCTCTGTAACTATTTCTTTTATCCATGCTCAGGCAACGGTCAAAATCCATTTCGATATGATTTTAGCAAAGAATACTCTGAAGAAGATTGGCAACATCAATTAGTATCAAGGACGCTAAAGACTCATAAAGGACAATGCCATTCTTTACCTGGGCTTTCAAGCTATATGCAGAAGAACTTTGAGCAAAGGCTTATATAGCACATGCCCCACGCCATTGCTTCATTATGTACAAAGATGAGGACAATTTGTTTCCTGAAGACTGGGTGAATGTTGAGGTTACTGCTCAACAGTATCAACCGACTTGGGGGATAAAAGAGCATTTTGAGATAGAAGATTCAGCAATTATTGCAAAAACATACCTTTCGCCGTTAACAGATAAAGAAACCGTTGCCTGCCAATTAAGCGACTTGGCTTTAGCATATTATCATAAGTTTTTGCGTTATGATGAGTTTACGTTAAAATGTGTTGAAACTTCTTTGAAATACTATTCAATGAATCCTAATGCGATAATTACTAAAGGTAAATCTTTGGATGTGCTTTTACAGAGGCATCTTGAACAGAACGGACATCTTCGAGATGAATATACTGATGAGAATGATGCTCAATCTAAGCAATGCCTACAAGATTTAAGAGCTACTCATTGGACTCAAGAAACGGAGGAGCTACGGAACAAATGGAAGCAGACTCCAGAAGATATGGAAAGAATCAGAAAGAATGTTCAAATCATAAAATAAGATCATTATGAAAAGATTAAAGAAAGTCTTAATTTCACTTGCTATTTCAATGGTAACAGTAAATGCAAATGCATGGCCTTGGATTTCGCCGTATGCTTATTGTTTCGGAAATCCGGTCAAGTTTATCGATCCTGACGGAGAAAGACCTAAAGCTTCAGAGGCTGCGTTAATGGCTGCATATGCGTACAAAGATAATAGACAAGCAATGGAGCAATATGCCTTACAATTAGCAAAAAGTGGATGGATAGTGTCTGATTATGAAACGTCTATTCAAAAGGATTACACACGTTTTTATCAGAATGGCTTGCAATCAACATTATTCCAACGTACTAAAGATGGGATCACAGAATACGCGTATGTCTATGCTGGTACTAATTCTGTTGAAGATGCAATAGAAGATGTTGCACAACTTGCAGGTGCTGCACCTCAATACCACACAGCCATTTATAATGCAAGAACATTATCTAATGAGTTAGGGAATAGTGAATTGACATTTGTAGGGCACTCACTTGGAGGAGGAGAAGCAATAGCCTCAAGCATGGCAACAGGTAGGGCTGCTATAACATTTAATCCTGCTGCAGTTAGTGGGTTAACAAAACTAGTAGGAGGATTAAATAAAGATCCTAATGTAGTGAATTATCGTGCTATAGGGGCCAAAATCGGTATTGGTAATATTAGATTGGGAGGAGACATGCTGAATAATCTTCAAGAAAAGATTGGCCTATCTCTTCCGGGAAAAACAATAGGAATTCCAACAGGTATAGTACCGACTCATACTATAGATGATTTTTTGAAACATAAACTTCCAGAGCCATGAAAAGATTGTTAAAATGGACTTCTTCTATTTTGCTTCTTTTATTCTTTTTCCATTCTTGCGTTTATCATTACATAACACACATGAATGATGAGGAATTGGCATGGGTGGCAAATAGACATGAGGGCGAAATTATGTATTTCCAATCTAGTAATGGGACAAAAGATACTGCTAAAATATATAAAATTGAGATTTACAATTCTTTGAATCCTTTCAACATGGCATACTTTAATACAAGTAATACGGATTATATAGCTGGGGGATGCATTCATTATAGTTTTAATAGAGCTACTGGATGCGTAGGAACTCTTTATGTTCAAAAATTGTATAATAACAAGCCTCTCTTTTTTTCGGGCGGGCTATTAGGAAGATGGTCAAGAGAAATACCTCTAAAATTGACAACATTAAAAGTCAACAGTTTCACGTTCAATGATATAATGTTTTTTGACGAAAGGAATACAGAACAAATTACAAATTATGATCACGCTAACTCTATAAAGAGTTATGCTTGGAGCAAAAAATATGGACTTGTGCAGTATACATTCCAAGACGGAACGATTTTTTCAAGGATTTTAAAATGAACTCACCTTTAAAAGTAAAGATAAGATGAAGAAAGACTTTATTACGTAAGCGAATATTCTTGCGAAATAATACGAGACATCAACGTGCAGAACGTGCAGAATGCACGAAAAATGCAGCCCAAATGTTGACCAGCTCAAACGCAAATAACTAATAATCAGCAAAATAGCCTCAAAATTAGTCGCTGCCCAGGCAGCCGTAGAGGAATAATTTTAATCCGACAACAAAGTAAAGGGACTTGTCCGCTTGGGCAAGTCCTTTTTTGGGTATATTGAGGTCATATTCAAGTTAGCTTTTGGCATATTCACTTGAAAAAATGCGTTAAAATATATATTATTCATTGGAAAAAGTGCGTTAAAATGATGGTTATTCGTTGGAAAAAGTGTATCTTTGCAGCACAAAATCGTTTTAAAATATGCTGGAAAGGAAAATAGAAGACTCTCTTACCCTGTAGAAAGACTCTACGGGACACAAGCCTTTGGTGATAATGGGCATTCGTCAGTGTGGTAAGACATTCATGTTGGTTCATTTAATAATATGGGTGAATTTGTACGTGGCAATTCCATAGGAATAACTACATCAATGACATCTTTCTATAATAGTGATGCTCAAGGTGGAGGTCAATGGAGTATTGGAAGTATTATTGATATAAATGATCGGAGTGGCGACAAATTCCTTGAAGAAATCATTTCTAATAATCCTCCTATGATAGATGATTACATGATGAATGCACGAAATAATAAGCCTTATGACTTTAAGGTGACAAATGGAACAAACAGTCCAATAAAAGGTATAGACATCTATCGAGGTATGCCTGTAGGAGAGAATGGGAAAGGACAAACTATTTATACTTCTGCCAGAGATATTGGGAACATAGCGGCAGGATATGTTGCAGGAGTAAATGGAATGTCTT
The DNA here is from genome assembly GCA_905372445.1 of uncultured Prevotella sp. Classification (GTDB taxonomy): domain Bacteria; phylum Bacteroidota; class Bacteroidia; order Bacteroidales; family Bacteroidaceae; genus Prevotella. Next base: position 6,216 of record CAJPPF010000111.1, read on the forward strand.
GGGAGGCATCGAGAATAGCATTTGATTCATACCAAGGTGGAATGGAGGGTAAATCTACAAGAAATGCCGAAAGGTATGGATGGACTATGGGATATAACAACGCAAGCTATAACAAAAAATTGGATAACCTTTTGAGGTCAGTAGGGAGTTTTATAAAATCCCTCTGGGATTACCTTGCTAAATGAAAACAAAGATATATATATTTATTTTAGTCCTTATTTTTTCACCAGTAGTGATATACATGTCACTTCTGCTTATCAGGACCTTATCGTCTAATGATCGCAAGTTTGTGGCAAACTTTGATCGGGTTGGATGGAGCATAGAAATGAAAGAGCAAAAGCAGGACTCACTATTGCTTTTTACTCTCTATCAAGCAGGGAAGATAAAAAGTGACAGTATATCATTCGATATTCACAATAATTATTGCACTGATGTTATATCTTTACTTTTTGTAGAAGGTGTGGATACGGTCTATATTCGAAAAGGACGTGAGTTCAAGGATTTGTTTTCTTTAGAAGAACAAAGTTCACATTCCATGGCTCCAAAAGACTTCCCTGTAAACAATCCATTTATCGGAAAACTGCCCCCTAAGTGTAAAATAGTGGCATTTTCTGATTCGAGATTTTTTATATACGACAAGAATAAGTGCACATATATTCCAAAAGATGACATAACCCATGTCATCACGTTGTTTCATAATACAGAAAGAGGGGACTATTACACTCTTTGTGATGTTATACGTACTGACACGTTGGAAATAAAGATTATACAAAAGCAATAAACAAATGAAAACGATAATAATAATATTTGTAATCCTATGCATATTCTATGCTATACTCATGCTATTAATAGATGCCGCATATTCATTATTATCCTTAAACCAACAAGCCAATATCAGTGCTTTGATAGGGGACAAACTTATTCCGTATATCATCAGTATAATCTCTATGATGTTTTGTGTAATTCATATTTTCCGACATTGGATATTAAATTCACATTCTTGCTCCCCACATAATTAGTCGCCCCTTAAAAAGTCATTTAATATTTGGTATTCAGTGATATAAATCCCTAAATACTTTGTCAAGTCTGCAATTTTTTGTATCTTCGATGTGCGAAACTTGCAGATTTTTTATGATTACAA
>CAJPPF010000112.1 GCA_905372445.1 uncultured Prevotella sp.
ACATATTATATAATGTGAAATTGGTTTAACAAATACAACATATTCTTACATGACAGAGAAATATTTCGCATAACAAGGCTTTTCCTCTTTAGTAATAAAAACGCACTGCAGTCTATTGACCGATTGGGGGTAAATATCATTTTATTTTTGATTCAAGAGGGAAACATATTTATGTCATGTCCGACACACAAAGTAAAGAGGTAGGAAAATACCTACCTCTTATTTTCGTTTTGTCATCTTGTACCATACCCAGGCAATATATGCTACGACAAATGGTATAGCAAGACTGACGAAACTCATTGTCTTCAATGTAAACTCTGACGAAGAAGAGTTGTAGATGGTTAGCGACGATGCCATGTCGGCTGATGATGGATAATACGGAGTACCGAAATATCCAGCTGTCCAGAATAAAGCAAGTACCACCATAACCGTGCCCAGTCCTGCGTACCAAATACCTTTTCTCATCTTTGTGAAAAGTGTGATGACTATAGCATACAGTACAAAGACAGTACCGACGAGGAAGAATGCCAATGTGACGAAACTTCCAAAGAGATTATGGAAGTATTTATTCTCTACGACCTTGAACTCATGCAAGCCTATGGTAGCGTAGCCGTCAACAGTTAACAACACACCTACAGTTACAAGGAAAAGTATTACGAAAATAACCGCATTCCATAGTAGATGACGCTTATTCCATGCTGTTGTTTCCTCATCTTCAACCTGATTGATAAACCATAAATTGGCAAGAACACGTGTAAGGAATAGGACCATTATGCCAAACAGTACTACACGCCAGTCGGCGAGCGCTTCTATGCCGTGTAGTGGCCCCCACTGCGAAATAACAGGTGACGAGGAGTCAAGCAGGTTACTCTTCTGTACGGAAAAATCACTGCCGAAAAAGAATGTGCTCACTGCTCCTCCAAGTAGTATTGGTCCTAATATTCCATTGAGGAAAAGGAAAGTGTCGTATGTCTTACGTCCTAAAAGATTGCCCTCTGCACCACGGTATTTATAGCTAACTGCCTGCACTACAAAACCAAAGAGGATGAGCATCCAAAGCCAGTAAGCTCCACCGAAACTGGTGGAATAAAATAATGGGAATGAGGCGAAGAAAGCTCCACCGAAGGTGACAAGCATCGTGAAAGTCAATTCCCAACGATGGGCTATTGTATAAATCAAATCCTCACGCTGCGACTGTTTCATCTGTGGAATCATTGACTGTCCTCCCTGTACAAAGAGCAGGAAGACAAGGAGTGCTCCTAATACACTTATAAGGAGCCACCAGTATTCTTGATAAAATTCGTATGTCATAATATTAAGCCTTGTCGGCAATTTCGTTGTTATTCTTTATAACCTTGAGCATAATTCTAACTTCAGCAATTAGAAGCACTGTGAAAAGTAGTGCAAAGATGCTGAAAGTAGTGATAACCTGCGATGCAGAGAGACTTGAGATGGCAGCGTTGACAGGGAGTATATCCTGAATAGTCCACGGCTGTCTGCCCACTTCTGCCACTATCCATCCACACTGGTGACAGATGTAGGTCAATGGTATAGTGATGAGTGCAATCCAAGGGAACAGCATGATGTTGCCTACACGTAATGTCATCCACTGCTGGCGCTTATAAACAATGAAAATTACAGCAATGAAGAATACCAAGAGATATGCACCGATAATAACCATCACATGGAAGGAATAGAACACAAGAGGCACATTAGGTATAGCCTCACTTACATCATTAAAATATCCGTAGCCAAAGAATTGATAGTCCTTCTTTAGAGCATTCTCTGCATTATACATGGCTGCGCTGTCACCTTTTGCTTTTGCATCATTAAAACGCTTCAGGGCAGCATGGGCTGACTTGCCACGTGTGATACGTTCTGCATAAGGCACTGTATTTACTTCCTTGCCATCGATGATATCCTTGCCATCTATTATGTCCTTTATGCCTGGTATGTATGCGTTCATGTCATGACGTCCAAGCAATGACAGACCTTTTGGAATTGCAATTTCGAATAACATAGGATCTTCGTCATTATCGTAAGTCTTGTCTGGGTTGATTATGCCAAAACCTATTAGTTTCGTACCAGCCTTGCCTTCGTAGAGCCCTTCCATAGCAGCAAGCTTCATAGGCTGAGCTTTCGTTACCTCTACGGCAGAACCGTCACCGGTGAAGATAGTCAGGCAAATGCCAATAAGTCCTACCAATCCTCCTACTTTAATAGACTTCATGGCAAACTCCTTGTTACGTCCACGAAGTAGATACCATGAGCTGACTCCAACGACAAATACTCCACCAAGGCTCCAAGCAGAGAGAACCGTATGGAAGAATTTATTTACTGCAACAGGCGAGAAAGCCACATCCGTGAAGCTGACCATTACATTACGCATCTGCTCAGCAGAGAACTCCATGCCGGCTGGATATTGCATCCATGCGTTTGCAACGAGTATCCACCACGCTGATAATGTTGCTCCGAATGCTGTCAGCCATGTAGCAGCGAGATGCTGACCAGGTGAGAATTTCTGCCAGCCGAAGAACATCACAGCAAAGAACGTTGACTCCATAAAGAATGCAAAGATACCCTCGATGGCAAGTGGGGCACCAAAGATGTCACCTACAAACCATGAATAGTTCGACCAGTTCGTACCAAACTCGAACTCAAGGATAATTCCCGTTGCAACACCAATGGCAAAGTTTACGCCAAACAGTGTCATCCAAAACTTGCAGATACGAAGCCATTCTTCGTTCTTTGTACGATAATAGATGGTCTCAAGTATGGCGACTACCATTCCAAGACCTAATGTCAAAGGTACAAACAGCCAGTGGTAGCCAGCTGTGAGAGCAAACTGCGCTCTCGACCATTCTACAACATTGATTAAATCCATTTTTGCTTAGGTTTATAAATAATTGTTCTTGTAATATACTATCTTGGTGCGATAAGATTGGTTCGCACGATGTCTGCCTTCTGCTCGTCACTGCCTTTTAGCACTGGCTGAAAGAAGAAAACTTTCAGAATTGCAAACATTATAAATAGTTTGATAAATATGATGAGCCATAACGTACGTCCTATGGTCATCGACCGAAAACCATCATAGTAGAATCGCCACACACGATAGAATATGTTTCTCCGTTCTTTCATTAAATTATTTTTTGCGGAGCAAAGATAGTATATTTTTTTAAAAACAAATAATCCATGCACAAAAAACAGAGAATCTCTATGGATGGCAGTGAAAAAACCTCCCAATATGATTCTCCGTTTTGATGCTAATATTTTATTTTCTTGCAGACAGTGTGATTTACTTATTCTGCAATGCTTCTACTTCCTTTGTCTTGGCATCGTCCTCACCATATATATTATAATAGCACTGATATAGAGGATAAGCCCAGTTTGCGCGTTCACGTTCAGGATCTATCTCACGTGCTTTCTCAAGATATGGCATTGACTCTTTAAGAATTGCAATCTGGGTATCGTATGTCTCCGCAGCTGCAGCCTTAGAGTTGTAGCAGAAACCGATATATGTAAAGATGAGAGCCTTCTGCTTCTCCTCTTGAACTGTACAATCAAGTGATTTCTTGAAAGAAGCAATTGCGTCGTCATACTTCTGAGCATTCATTGCATTCTGTCCTTTCATAGCCCATGCTGTGAAGTTGTTAGGATCACTTGCCAGACGCTCTTCTATAAGTTTTTCCTGCTGATCGGTGTATCCAAGATTGTTGTACCACTGAGCAAGTTGTGCGAAAACATCGTTGTTTTTGGGATACTTCTGTGCGATTTCCTTGAGTTGATCAAGGCAACGAAGTGAATCCTCGTGTGTCTTGACATCCTGCTCGATGAGATACATTTTAAGCTGTAAGCCTTCCTTCTCCTTAGCAGGGTCCTGCATTACAACTTCAGCGTATGTGATAGCCTTCTTGAGTTCGCCTGCCTGGAAAGAGCATATAGAAGCAACACGGGCAACCTCTGAGAGATACTGGTCACCAATGCCCTCTGGATTTTGCTTTGCCTGAGAAGCAATAACATCCTTGAAGAGATCTGATACACCTGTTGTTACATACATGCCATAGTAATCAGCCGCTTTCTTTATATCCTCTGCCTGCTGAGCATCCTGTCCACCATTAATGATATTGACGCGGAGTGGGTTAAGGCGACCTGCGTTTTTGCTGCGGAACTTTGGATCAACCTTGCCTTTTTCGTTAGGCTGAGCATCGTACTTGTCGCAGACAAGTGCATCTTGCAGAGTAACATAAAGATCATTGTAGAAAGCGTTCATATCAACCTTTTCCTTTGGCGCTTGTCCCATTTGTTCCATTGCCTGGCTGGTAGTGATTGTAGCATGAGCCTCTGATACGCTTTTGTAAGAGATGTCTACGAGCTTAGCATAAGCCTGTGCATTCTCTGCTGCTGTCATAGATGCCTCATTAGTTTTAATGAGTGACTGAGCTTCAGCATAGGTCTTTGCCTTCTTGATTTGTTTAAGAGCAGCAGGATTCTGTGCAGATGCATATGTTGCAAATAATGCAGCAAATGCGATAGTCATTAATTTTTTCATATTAATTTGATTTGAATTGATATTCCAAATGTTTCTGTTATAACGGTTATGATATGTAGATGTTGTATTTACGTCTATTTTTTAATAACTGAATAATCTCAAAGCCGGAGATTTAATCCGACCTGAGATTTTGTAGTCTTTTTAATTACGTATTATTCATTAATGTCATTGGAGAAATCAACAACTGATGTGTTTGCATCCTTTGCATCGGTTGTAGAGGAATCCTGTAGCTCGTCGTCATTCTGCTGGAACTCTTCATTGTTCTTTGCCCATGCAGCACGACTTGCCTCTTCAACATCAGCCTGTTCTTCAGAGCCCATCACTTTTGTAACAGCTGCAATGACATCGTTCTTTTTCTGCAGATTTATTAGTTTCACTCCTTGAGTGTTACGCCCCATGACACGACATTCAGCAACGGAAAGTCGTATTGCAATACCCGACTTGTTAATTATCATAAGGTCGTTAGTGTCATCTACGTTCTTCAACGCAACAAGCTTACCAGTCTTATCTGTGACATTCATTGTAAGAACTCCCTTTCCACCACGACGTGTCTGACGGTATTCCTCAACCTGACTACGCTTGCCATAGCCATTCTCGCTGACAACCATCACGTTCTCTGTCTCTGCATCGTTGACAACAATCATACCGATTACTGCATCGTCGTCACCTCCAAGACGCATGCCACGGACACCGGTTGATACACGACCCATTGTGCGGATATCTTTCTCATGGAAACGTACTGCACGACCATTGCGACTTGCAATGATGAGTTCATTATCGCCGTTTGTAAGACGAATATCTACAAGTTCGTCGCCTTCAATCAGATTGATAGCAATGACACCATTTGCACGTGGACGAGAGAATTGCTCGAGTACGGTCTTCTTTACAGTTCCGTGCTTTGTAGCGAACACTACAAAATGATTCTGTATAAATTCCTGATCCTCATAAGCACCTGGACGTAAACGGAGAATGTGGTTTATCTTATCATCTGGCTCAATATTCATCATATTTTGAATAGCACGTCCTTTGAAATCCTTACCTCCCTCCGGCAGTTCATAACATTTAAGCCAGTAGCAACGACCTTTATTGGTGAAGAACATAAGAATCTGGTGCATTGTAGCAGGATAGATGAGTTCGGCAAAGTCAGCATCACGATGACGCACTGCCTTTGAACCTACTCCACCACGTGTCTGCTCGCGATACTCGGAAAGAGCTGTGCGCTTGACATATCCTAGATGACTGACTGTTATGACAACAGGGTCGTTAGGATAGAAGTCTTCTGCGTTGAACTCATGTTCTGCAGGGATGATTTTCGTACGACGCTCATCTCCATATTTCTCCTTCACATCTATAAGTTCATCCTTCATAACCTTCTTGCACAGCTCAGGATCATCAAGAATCTGCTGGAGATAGTCTATAAGTTTCAAGAGGTCGTTATATTCTGCACGAAGTTTCTCCTGCTGCAGACCTGTGAGTTGTGACAAACGCATATCGACAACATACTTTGCCTGTGCTTCATCAAATTTGAAGCGCTCCATGAGCTTTTGCTGAGCTTCAATCGGATTCTTTGATGCTTTGATGATCTGTACTACCTCGTCTATATTATCACTCGCAACAATTAGTGCCTCCAGAAGATGTGCACGTTCTTCTGCTTTACGTTTCTCAAACTTTGTACGACGTATTGTTACATCATGGCGATGCTTAACGAAATACTTAATACACTCTTTTAGCGTGAGTAGACGTGGACGCCCCTTAACAAGAGCAATCTGATTTACAGAGAATGAACTCTGCAGAGCTGTCATCTTGAAAAGCTTATTGAGAATAACGTTTGCATTTGCATCACGGCGCACATCTATTACAATACGCATACCCTGACGACCTGTTTCATCGTTAGCATTGGTTATTCCTTCAATCTTACCATCCTTGACAAGTTCTGCAATATACTCTATGAGCTGTTGCTTATTTACCCCATAAGGTATCTCAGTAATGACAATCTTATCGTGTGTGTCGTCGCTCTCTATTTCAGCCTTTGCACGCATTATAACGCGTCCACGACCTGTCTCATAAGCATCTTTCACTCCCTGAATACCGTAGATGTAGCCTCCAGTAGGGAAATCCGGAGCAGGAATATACTGCATCAGCCCCTCAGTGTCGATATCTGGGTTGTCAATGTATGCACAACAACCGTCAATAACTTCACCGAGATTATGAGTAGGCATATTTGTAGCCATACCTACAGCAATACCGTTACCACCATTAACAAGGAGGTTAGGAATCTTTGTAGGCATTACTGTCGGTTCATCAAGTGTGTTATCGAAGTTACGGTCCATATCAACTGTATCCTTCTCGAGGTCGTCCATGATATGTTCGCCCATCTTTGAAAGTCTACACTCTGTGTAACGCATTGCCGCTGCGCCATCGCCATCGACCGAACCGAAGTTTCCCTGACCGTCAACAAGAGTGTAACGCATGTTCCAATCCTGAGCCATTCGTACAAGCGCTCCATAAACAGAAGAGTCTCCGTGTGGGTGGTATTTACCGAGTACCTCACCAACAACGCGGGCACATTTCTTATATGGCTGTGAACTGACATTATTAATGCCCATCATACCATAGAGAATCCTACGGTGTACAGGTTTGAAACCATCGCGAACATCAGGAAGAGCACGAGCCACGATTACTGACATAGAGTAGTCGATATATGATCGCTGCATTTCTTCCTCAATATTGATCTTTATGATTC
>CAJPPF010000113.1 GCA_905372445.1 uncultured Prevotella sp.
AACTGGTCATTAGAACCCTTGGCTGATTTTGTTCGATTGTTGAGCAGATGTGCTGATGTTTCATCGAAGGCGTAGCGGGCTACGGCGAGATGAAATGACAGCGCAGATGTCGGCAAGCGGACGAAAGCAGTGAGGAAGCATGACGGTAATAACAAATCTAAGCAAATGCGTCCTAATGACCGATTTGGGATTATTTATTTCAGTAACTGCTTCAGTTCCTCAAGACTGTTTGCGGCGGTTATCATCGACCTATAGTTGCCGCGAATCATGCCTCGCGCCTGCAAGTCCTCAAGCAGTGCAATGGTTGAATCCCAAAAGCCGTTCATGTTATATAGTATCACTTGTTTGTCGTGATAGCCGATGGTCTTTGCAGCAGCCACGGTGAACACCTCGTCGAGTGTGCCGATGCCACCGGGCAGCGCTACGACGATATCGCTGTGCATGAGCATGATGTCCTTCCTGTCCGACAGGTTGTCGCATGGAATCTCCACATCCAGACACGTCGCTGTCTGCCCGCGCTGCTCTACTATACGCGGCACCACACCGATGCAACGCCCTCCTGCGTCGTGTACGCTGTGGCCTATTGTGCGCATCAGTCCGAAGTCGCATCCGCCGTAAACGACGGTATGACCGTTCTCACCCATCCATCTGCCAAGCTCCTCGGTGAGGTGGAAATACTCAGGGCTGATGTTATCGTTGGCTGAACAGAAAACTCCTATCTTCATAGTTTCATTTCCTTTCCGAACTCCACCGATACGGAGTTGCTTATGTCCTTACAGCACTCGGCGGCGAACATTTGGGCTGTTGCGATGATGCTGTCCCACTGTTCAGGTTTCAAACCGTTGTTGATGTCGTCACGTCCGATGCCGTTCTTTATCAGTCCGTATATCAGTCCGGCGTTGAAGTTATCTCCTGCGCCGATAGTCGACACCGCCGGAACCGCGTCAACGGCATATTCCTTGCCGTCATCGCTCTCTGTGAACAGGCGTGCAGGCTTGGAACCATTCGTGAAGATGAACTTCCGGCAATGGAACGAAAGCTCCGAGAGATACACCTTTTCTGCGTCGCTCATGTTATAAAGCACCTCGAAATCCTCGCTGCTGCCACGCACTATGTCGGCAAACTCAAGGTTTTCTATCAGGTTGGGCTTTATCTTTATCACGTCGTTGCGGTGAGCGGCGCGGAAGTTCACATCATAATATATTATTGCGCCAGCCTCGCGTGCCTGCTCCAGCAGCGCGAACACCTGCCGGCGAGTGTCAGGGTCGACAGCATAGAACGAGCCTACGAGCACTATGTCGTCGCGCCGAATCTGCGGACTGTCGACGTCGAAACGGTCGCCCGACTTGTTTTTGTAGAAGAGATAGTGGGCATCGTTATTCTCATCGAGAAAGGCAAGCGAGACGGATGACTTGTTTCCCGCAGGCATCGATATATGGTCGGTGTTGATGCCGTTGTCTTTCAGAAAGGAGACGGTCATTTTCCCCACGCGGTCGTTGCCCACCTCGGAGATGAACGTGCTGTCCACACCACACCGTCCGAGCGATACCATGGCGTTCAGTACCGACCCTCCCGGTATGGCACCTATTGGCTTATCGTCCTTGAAAACGATGTCGAGCACCGTCTCCCCAATTCCTATTACGCGTCGCATGGTGTTATTATTTTGCATTGATTTCGCGTATCAGCCGGTCAGCCTTGCCCCATTTGTCCATCATGAACAGCATGTAGCGTATGTCCACACAGATGCAGCGAGCCAGACGATTGTCGAAGAATATATCAGCCGAGAGGCTCTCCCAGTTGCCGTCGAAGGCGAGACCAATCAGTTCGTTCTTTCCGTTGAACACCGGTGAGCCGGAGTTTCCGCCGGTGATATCGTTGCTTGTGAGGAAACAAAGGTTCATCGTACCGCTCACCGCGTCGCTATACTGTCCGAAATCCTTTGCCGAGAACAGTTCGTGCATCACCGGTTCGGCGAAATACTCGAAGTTGTATCCGTCGCCGGCAGTAGCCTTGTCGCCTTTGAGCATCTTCTTGTAGATAGACTCCGGAGTGGTATAGTAACCCGAAGGTTTGCCGTACATGTCATATCCGCCCACCTGACCGTAGCTCATACGGAGTGTGAAGTTGGCGTCAGAATAGTGAGGCATGTCCTGTTCCATGCGCATCTTCGCATCGCAGAGGTAACGCTCCTGTTCGGCAATCGCTTCCTCGTCGGCGTTGTAGTCGTTGTATATGTTCATCATAGTCTCGCTCAGGTCGAGTCCATACACTACGCCACAGTCCTTCATGGTCTTCTTGCTGTCGAAAATCTTTTTACCTTTCTTCATGAGCAGAGAGTTCTTCCACAGATATCCGACGTACTTTGAGTAGTCGCCACCGAAGTCGTTCTCTATTGTCTCAAAGAAGGCAGGCATGTATTTCTTGTCAGCCTTTGCCGCATAGTTCTGCAGGAGCACGGTCTGCATCTCCATGTCGGTAGCTGCATCATACGTGTCGGAGTTGTCCTCAAACTCCACATACTGCTTGTCAGGCTTTTCTTCCGGACCCTTCATCTCCATGCCTCCGTTGGTGTAGCTGCGTGCGCGACTTGACAGCTCGTCGGTGCGGAATGTCTCTGAGAAGAGTATCAGTGCGCGCATCGCGTTGAAGCGCTTCCGGTAGAGAGAGTCGAGCAGTACGAAGTCGAGTTTGTCTTTCAGATAGCCGGTAGAGTCTACGTAAGCCTTTATGGCAGCCTCATGCTGCTGTTTCAGTGTGATGATGTTCAGCGAGTCGATGCTCTTGTTCATACCGATAGCGTTCTTCCAGTAGTTGGCGCTCTGCGCATACTTTGAGTCATATTTGATACGCACAGCCTCGTCGGCACGCATATGGCGCAGCATCACCTTCTGTTTCACCTCGCGGGTCTGCCAGCGTGTGATGTTCTTAGCGTCGCGCATCTCCTTTATGCCGAAACTTGACAGGTAACGGTTTGTGCTGCCCGGATAGCCCATTGTCATGGCGAAATCGCCGTCTTTATAGCCTTGCAGCGACACCTGTGCCCATTTCTTTGGGTGATAAGGCACGTTTTTCTCGTTGTATTCGGCAGGTCCGTTGGTCTCCGGGTCGGCATATATGCGGAACACAGAGAAGTCGCATGTCTGTCGTGGCCACATCCAGTTGTCGGTCTCGCCGCCGAACTTGCCCATAGACTTTGGCACGGTGAACACTAAGCGCACGTCGCGGAAGTCGCGGTAGATGTCGACATAGAAACGGTTGCCCTCGTAATAAGGCTTCATCTCGGCACGCAGTGTAGGGTCAATTATCTTCACGCGCTTGTTCTCCATTTCCTCTATAGCGCTTAGTATCTGTTCGCGCTTCTCGGCGCTGAGGCTGCGAAATCCCTGCTCCTCGACGAGTGCAGTCACGTCCTTCTGTGCTACCATGAAACCGACGAACAGGTCTTCGTTGGGCAATTCCTCGGCAAACGACTGTGCACTGAAGCCGTTGAGCATATAGTCGTGTTCTACGGTTGATTGAGAACGTATCGCCTCGAAACCGCAGTGGTGGTTTGTGAACACCAAGCCGTCGGCTGATACGACCACACCAGAGCAGTAACCGCCAAAGTTGACCACTGCATGATATATCGCATCGTCGGCGTTATAGAGTTTGTCGTAGTTGAGTTGATAACCTTCCTCGACCATTTTGTCATACACTGCCTTAGGCAGATTCACCAGTGTCCACATGCCCTCATCAGCCATAACGCCAAGTGAGAATGGGAGAGTGAGAAGAAATAAGAATAACTTTTTCATTTTTATTATTGTTTTGCTTTATTGTCAGAATGTCGATTCCATACATTCAAAGAAGAAAGGAATATGCAGAATCTGTATTTATCCTGCTTATCTGAAGTATTTTCCAATGAGCGGTATAGAGCGCAACGGCATGTCGTGATAGACGATATGCGCAAGAAAGGCGATGATGAGAGCCGTGTTTACCGCCAGACGCACTACCTGCGGCAATGTCTCCGGCATCAGTGTCATGATAGTGAAGAACAGTGCCGTTATTGCCACATAGACGAAAATGCTCTTTATCGGGTAGTCGATAGGGTATTTCTTCTGCCCTACGAAGTAAGACAGAAGCATTGCCGTACCGTATCCTGCCACCCCTCCCCAGGCGCACGCCATATAACTGTAGGTGGGCACGAAGATGACATTCACCGTCACAAGCACCAGACATCCTATGCCCGAGAACCACGCTCCATAGATGGTCTTGTCGATTAGCTTATACCAGAACGAGAGATTGAAGTATACACCCATCATTATCTCTGCCACCATGACGATAGGCACTACACGCAGTCCCTGCCAGTAGTCGTGATTGCGGATGATGTATTTGAGCACATCCATATAGCCTATTACGACGAGAAATGCCAGAAGGGTGAATATGATGAAGTATTTCATTGCCTTGGCGTAGGTCTCGCGGTTGTCATTCTCCTTTGCGTTGCCGAAGACGAACGGCTCGTAGGCATAACGGAAAGCCTGTGTTATCATCGCCATAATCATGGCAATCTTCGTTGCTGCGCCGTAGATTCCGAGCTGCGCCTTTTCGTCAACACCGCTATAGAGATATGGGAATATAATCTTGTCGAGCGTCTGGTTGAGTATGCCGGCAATGCCGAGAATGAGCAGCGGCCACGCATATCGTATCATCCGGCGCCACAATGCCTTGTCGAAGGTATAGCGGAACCCCGTCAGTTCTGCCTTGAAGCACAGCAAGACGATGACTGTGCAGACAAGATTGATGTAGAACACCATGCCCACGTTCAGTGTGAACTGCTCGTCGTACAGTCCGAAAAGATTTATCTTCCATGCCGGCAGTACGATGAGATATATCAGGTTGAAAACGATGTTCAGTGTGATGTTTACTATCTGGAGTGTGGCAAACTTCACCGGGCGCTTCTGATAGCGGAGGTAGGCAAAGGGGATACATTTGAACGCATCGATTGCCACACAGGCGAACATCACTGCCACCCAGTCAGGATGGTCGCTGTATTTCATGAAACCTGCTATCTGCGGCAGCAGCAACAGCACCACGGCAATGAACAGCAATGCCGTCGAACCTACCGAGACGAGTGTCGTTGAATAAACTTTCCGCACGTCTTCTTCTGTCTTGTTGGCAAAGCGGAAGAAAGCCGTCTCCATGCCGTAGGTGAGTATTACCATCAGCAATGCAGTGTAGGCATATATGTTTGTCACCACGCCATACTCACCGCCGGCAGCAGCAAACGCCGCCGTCTGAATGGGAACGAGCAGGTAGTTGATGAACTTGCCGGCGATACTGCTGATGCCATAGATAGCAGTGTCCTTCACAAGCGATTTAATGTTTGACATCTGATAGTTGTTGTATGTTCTTGTCTTTATCCGAAAAATAGATATGCCACGCCTATTGCTGCCACGACGCCAGCCAGATCGGCAAGCAGTCCGCAGGCTACTGCATGACGAGTATAGCGCACGCCGACACTGCCGAAATAAACGGCGAGGATATAGAACGTAGTGTCAGTGGAGCCTTGGAAGATGCAGGCAAGGCGACCGACGAACGAGTCGGCACCAAACGTAGCCATTGAGTCGACCATCATTCCACGTGCCCCACTGCCCGAAAGAGGTTTCATAATAGCAGTAGGGAGGGCATCAACGAAGGTGGTGTCGATGCCACATACACCGACACACCATTTCATGCCGTATATCAAGGCATCCATTGCTCCCGAGGCGCGGAAGACTCCGATAGCCACAAGGATAGCAATGAGGTAAGGTATGATGCGCACGGCAGTCAGGAAACCGTCTTTGGCTCCTTCGATGAATGTGTCGTAGACGTTCACCTTCTTGCGTACTCCTGCAATGATGAAACCTACGATGATGCTCATGAGCAGCAGCGTTGCGACGGTGTTGCTGACGGTGTTCATCGTCTGCGAGTCCATCTGGCGGAAGCCCCATATCAATGCTCCCACCACAGCGCATGCTCCGCCGAGGGTCAGCATGAGGGTTCGGTTGAAGAGATTGATGCGCTGATAGATGCTCGTGATTATGATTCCGAATATCGTCGATACGAACGTTGCGAGCAGAATAGGTATGAATATATCCGTCGGCTGTTGCGCTCCCATCTGTGCACGGTAGGTCATTATACTTACCGGGATGAGTGTCAGCCCCGAGGTGTTGAGCACGAGGAACATAATCATCGGGTTACTTGCCGAGAGTCTCGCCCTTTCATAGCCAGCCTCGGGCATATCCTGGCTCTCACGCCTTGTGTCCAGCGTTTCCATTTTCAGCGTCTGCATCTGCTCCATGGCTTTCAGTCCGAGCGGTGTGGCGGCGTTGTCGAGCCCCAGCATGTTGGCAGCAATGTTCATGAATATGCTTCCCGTCACCGGATGATCCTTGGGGATGTCGGGGAAGAGCCGCACGAACACCGGCGACAACAGACGTGCAATGGCATTCACGACACCGCCTTTTTCGCCGATTTTCATTATTCCGAGCCATAACGACAGTACTCCCGTCAGTCCGAGACTAATCTCGAAAGCCGTCTTCGACGCCTCAAACGTGGAGTTGGTCATGGCAGGAAACACCTCCGTGTCGCCCATGAAAACAAGTCGGAACAGCCCCACGACGAAAGCAACGACGAAGAATGCTATCCAGATATAATTGAGAACCATAGTTTTATTTTTCCTGCAAAAGTACAGTAATCTGTCGAAATCACCAAAGAAATAGAAGATTTAATTCTCTGCAAAGCCTATGGCTAAATGATGCTGAGCGTTAAGAAAGAAAGAATTGGTGTCGGGTAAAAACTGAATGAAAGTTCTGCAAACCTTTATTTATTGGTGCTACAGGCATGTATAGCCAATAGGGGCTGACTTTGTGCCAAAAATAGTAAGCGTTATTAAAAACAATCCTTTTAGTTTTATGTCTTCCACGAGCCGGCGTAGGAGCGTGATTTATCACGTTCCGCAAACCTCTGGGGAACAGGCAATCCGGCAGGCGTAGTGGCGTGATTTATCACGTTCCGGCTCACATAACCTCCGTAAACATCTCGGCAAATGGCGAAAGACTTACCACATTGTGTCAAACGCTACAGCAAAATACTTAAACGTTCAACCTGAGTAAATGCCACGTGTTGATTATCCCGAATCGGTCATTAGAGTCCTTGACTGATTTTGTTCGATTGTTGAGCA
>CAJPPF010000114.1 GCA_905372445.1 uncultured Prevotella sp.
ACCTGCAACCTTCTGATCCGTAGTCAGATGCTCTATTCAGTTGAGCTAACGAACCTTCTTCCTTAAAAGCGAGTGCAAAGGTATAGTTTTTTTTTCATTCTACCAAACATTTGCTTCCTTTTTTAAAGAAACAAACCGAAAATATTTGTTTTGGCGGATAAAAAACAAATCAACCATACTCCATACGTGAGCCAGAGATAAGAAAGGTCTTGTAAGAGTTAATAAACTCAGATTTGTTCCTTTATCTATGAAAATAAAAAATGTACGAAATAAACAAGCGATCATTACCAAAGACAGTATTATAACAATATTCTGTATTGTCCAGAGATTTGGGATAATATCATTCCATACATGCAAAGACTTCAGAAATTAATCATATACTATACAAAAAACAAAGGAGCCAGACTTTCAAGAAATCCGGCTCCATACAGTATTTAATGTTTTTCCTATGCTTTAATCAGATCAACTGAACGCTTGAGGAACTCGTTCAATGCAGCGCCCTTCAACATTCCGTTCTGAAGGAGTGCAAGGTCGATAAGCTGATGAACAACCTTATTGTTTTTCGCAAAATCAGCTATAACAGCCACACGTTTGTCTTCCTCTGCCTTCACCTTTTCGCGTGTATCATTGAGGTCGTCTTTTTCTGCCTGCGTAATCTCATCCCACTTCTTGTCCTTCTGTGCTTGCTGGAGTGCGGTCTCACGGGCTTTAAGACCACGCAACTCGCTCACGATAGGCTTCAAAGCCTCTTCTGTAGCCTCAGCAGTGTCAGCAAGTACCTTCTTAACGAGCTCGTGATCGCTGTTGAGTACAAGGTTAAACGTGTCAGGCATCTCCCCGTAGAATGACATGCCCTGCTGGAAACGGCTCATCTCCTTCATACGGCGCATATATTCGCTCTGTGTAATAATGATTGGCATATTGTCTGCACCGAGTGACTGAACTTCGACCATAAACTCTGCCTTCTCTATTTTTGGCATCTGGCTCTTGAATACTGCTGACAAATTGGCAGACTCATCGGCTGTAAGTTCGTTCTGTGGCTGTTCATCCTTTTGAATAAGACGCTCTACAATATCAGCATCAACACGTGCGAAGCGGCATTTTTCGAATTTCTGTTCGAACATTGATACACATGGCACATCGAGGTCTCCATCGAAAAGAAGAACAGAATAGCCCTTGGCTTTTGCTGCTTCTATATATGAATACTGCTCCTCCTTATCGGTGGCATAGAGATATACAAGATAACCTTCCTTATCTTCCTGGCCATCCTTTATCAGAGTCTTGTACTCCTCGTAGGTGAAATATTTCCCTTCAACATCCTTCATGAGTGCAAAGTCCTTTGCACGGTCATAGAAATCCTCTTGCGAAAGCATTCCATAATGGATAAAGAGTTTAAGGCTGTCCCACTTTTCCTCATAGTCCTTGCGGTCATCGTTGAAGATTGATTTCAATCTGTCAGCCACCTTCTTTGTTATATATGTAGAGATCTTCTTCACATTGGCATCGCTCTGAAGATATGAACGGCTCACGTTAAGAGGAATATCAGGAGAGTCGATAACACCGTGTAGCAATGTGAGGAACTCCGGAACAATGCCTTCTACCTGGTCTGTAACGAACACTTGATTGCTGTAAAGCTGAATCTTATTGCGCTGCAGTTCGAGGTTCGACTTCACTCTTGGGAAGTAAAGAATACCTGTGAGATGGAATGGGAAGTCCACATTAAGATGAATCCAGAATAGCGGCTCGTCTGACATAGGATAAAGAGTGCGATAGAAGTTCTTATAATCCTCATCCTTAAGCCCTGACGGAGTCTTGGTCCACAAAGGCTCTACACTGTTTATTACATTATCTTTGTCCGTATCAACTTGCTTGCCGTCTTTCCACTCCGTCTCCTTGCCGAAGGCTATAGGCACAGCCATAAACTTACAGTACTTATTCAAGAGTTCGCCGATCTTATTCTTATCGAGGAATTCCTTGCAGTCTTCTGAGATATGAAGGATGATGTCCGTACCACGTTCTGCACGCTCTGCCGGTTCAAGTTCGTACTCTGGGCTGCCATCGCAACTCCAGCGCTGAGCTTCTGCACCTTCCTTATATGACCGTGTGATTATCTCTACTTTGTCAGAAACCATGAACGATGAGTAGAAACCCAGTCCGAAATGTCCGATAATGGCATTTGCATTATCCTTATATTTGTCAAGGAAGTCGGTGACACCAGAGAAAGCTATCTGATTGATATACTTCTCTATCTCTTCAGCTGTCATGCCAAGACCATGGTCGCTGATAGTTATTGTCTTTGCTGCTTCATCAAGCGAAATGCGCACGGTGAGGTCGCCTAACTCGCCCTTAAACTCGCCCTGCTCTGTGAGAGTTTTTATTTTCTGTGTCGCATCAACTGCGTTTGACACCATCTCACGAATGAAAATCTCATGATCACTATAAAGGAATTTCTTGATAACCGGAAATATATTCTCGGTTGTTACTCCTATATTACCTTTTGTCATAATATGTATATTATTAAATTAATGCTATCAATAAAAGTCAGGACTCGCGTTTTGAGCCCCAGCATATATAATACAAAAGGTGTGCCAGAAAGAGTTTATGCAGTAAAGAGCGGCTTAAACCCAAAACGGTCAATAGACCGCGGTGTCGTTTTATTATCAAAGAACAAGAGCTTTCCTACTGCTTTCGCCCGCTTGTGTGGCATCTTACCAGCCTTATTAACTTGCCGTAGCCCGCTACGTCCGCGGTAACAAGACTGCCAATCTGCTCAACAATCAGACGAAATCACTTAGGAATCTATTGACCGTTTGGGGTTAAATATTCGCTATACTCATTATATTTGCGAACACACCGGCAGCTGTTACGCTTGCACCAGCGCCATAACCTTGTATCTGCATCGGATATTCCTTGTAACGAGAAGTAGTCAGAAGAACAATATTATTGCTGCCCTCAAGCATAAAAAACGGATGCTGGCGGTCGACAGCCTGCAGTGCAACACTTGTACGACCGTTTTCCATCTTAGCCACAAAGCGCCAGCGGCGACCTTCCTTCTCAAGTTCCTGACGTTCCTTTTCAAACTGTGCATCAAGATCAGGCAGACGTTTCCAGAAATCATCCAAGCTTCCTTCAAAATAGCTTTCAGGCACGAACAGGTGTTTCTCCACATCTTCCTGCTCCACCCTATATCCTGCCTCGCGTGTTAGGATGACGAGCTTACGTATTACATCCTTTCCACTGAGATCTATTCTTGGGTCAGGTTCTGCATATCCAGCTTGCATTGCCTTATGTATTGTTGCAGAGAACGGAATATCTTTCGACAGCGTGTTGAAAATAAAATTGAGCGTACCGCTTAGCACAGCCTCTATTTTCAATATCTTGTCACCCGAGTTACGCAGGTCTTTTATAGTACCAATCAGTGGCAGTCCCGCACCTACATTCGTTTCAAAAAGATACTTTACACCACGCGTCAAGGCTGTCTGCTTAAGTTTCGAGTATGTTTCAAAATCGCCGGAAGCTGCAATCTTATTTGCTGCAACGACATTGATGTTATGTTCAAGAAGCGATTGATAAATGCCTGCCACTTCTTTTGATGCCGTACAATCAACAAAGACAGAGTTGAAGATATTCATTCCTATGACACGTTCTGTCAACATGTTTATGTTTGAATCTTCGGCATCAGCCAGTGTCTCGCGGTAATTAGCCAGATCTATCCCGTCGCGGTTGTACAAAGCTTTCTTGGAAGAGGCAATGCCAACGACATTCAGCTTCAGATTTGAGTGTTTTTTCAGTTCTTCGTATTGACTGCGTATCTGTTCAATAAGTTTTCCGCCAACGGTACCGGTGCCACATATAAAAAGGTTAAGAACCTGATATTCTGACAAGAAGAAGGAGTCGTGTATAACATTAAGCGATTTACGTAGAGATTTAGAATCTACAACGAATGATATATTTGTCTCTGAAGCACCCTGAGCATAAGCTATCACGCTGACACCCGAGCGCCCAAGAGTGCCGAACAGTTTACCGGAAATGCCTGGTGTGTGCTTCATATTCTCACCGACAATGGCTATCGTGGCAAGACCGCTATCTACCTGCATAGGATACATCGCGCCAGTCTGTATCTCCTTATGGAACTCCTGATTCAACACCTCTGCAGCTGATTCCACATCTTCATCGCGTACACCTATAGAGGTAGAGTTCTCCGATGACGCCTGCGAAACCATGAAAACCGAAATACGGTTATTAGCCAATGCAGTGAATATTCGGCGGTTGACGCCTATCACTCCGACCATCGAAAGTCCTGTGACGGTGATAAGACTCGTGCCGCTAATGCTTGAGATGCCTTTGATAGGTTTATGATCGTTCTCTACATGAGCACTGATCACAGTTCCTGCATTCTCGGGATTAAAGGTGTTCTTTACACGGATAGGGATGTTTTTCACGCATACAGGATAGATCGTAGGCGGATATATGACCTTTGCACCGAAGTTACAAAGCTCCATAGCCTCAACATACGACAACTCCTTAATAGTATATGCTGTCTTTATGACGCGGGGATCGGCTGTCATGAACCCATCTACATCGGTCCATATCTCAAGCGACTCGGCGTCAAGAGCTGCGGCAATGATTGATGCAGTATAGTCGGAGCCTCCACGTCCGAGGTTCGTTATGTCGTTTGACGCACCGTCACGACTGATGAATCCGGGAACGAGTGATACGCGCGGAAGTTCTGCAAAGGTCTCTTTGACAAGTTTTTCTGTCAGTTCAAAGTGCAGCACATGCTTTCCGTTCTTGCGTACAGTCTTGATGAAGTCGCGGGCATCGAACCATTTAGAGCCACGTATCAACGTTGCAACGATCTTTGATGAAATGCGTTCACCGTAACTTACAATGGCGTCTTGGGTCTTTTCAGAAAGATCGTGAATAAGGAATACACCGAAGTAGATACTGCGCAACTGCTCCAACATGGCATCTACTTCATTGAACAACACCTCACGGTCTATGGTATTGGTTATGATTGTGTCGATCAGTTGATGATGACGGCCGACCATTTTCTCAAATTCATCCTTCCATGCCTCATCGCCATTGAGTGCCAGCCGCGAGGTGAGAAGGAGTTTGTCGGTTATGCCGCCAACTGCGCTGACGACGATTACTACGGGCTGATGCTTAGCCTCTTTCTCTACAATCTTCTTGAGAGCCAGAATGCTCTCAACAGAACCAACGGATGTTCCGCCAAATTTCAATACCTTCATTATGTTCTTACTTTGTCAATATCTCGCAGTCCTCGGTTACGATTGAGGTACTGCAAAACTTAGGTGCAAAAGTAACAAAAAGAAACAAGAAAGAAGAACAATGACATGATAAATTGAAAAAAAGTAGTAATTTTGCACGTATGATAAAAGGGATTCAACTTCGCTTGCTTCCTCAGCAGGCAGCTTCGGAACAGAGCATTGCCGAATATATTGCCTACGAACAAGGCATCGACCGTCGCACTATAAACCACGTGCGTGTATTGAAGCGTTCCATTGATGCGCGTCAACGCACGATATTTGTCAATATCTCCGCGCGAGTATATATTAATGAAGTGCCACAGGACGACGCATACCTGCACACAGAGTATAGGGATGTGTCGGGTGCTCCACGTGTAATCGTTGTCGGCGAAGGTCCTGGCGGACTGTTTGCTGCGCTGCGTCTTATCGAACTTGGACTGCGTCCTGTCATATTAGAGCGCGGAAAGGATGTGCATGAACGCAAGAAAGATCTCGCCAATATCACAAAGACACAGAAGGTCGTCGGTGAGTCAAACTATTGTTTTGGCGAAGGAGGAGCCGGAGCCTACTCTGACGGAAAGCTATACACCCGAAGCAAGAAACGCGGACCAACGGAGAAAATACTCAATGTGTTCTGTCAGCATGGCGCATCGACATCAATCCTTGCTGATGCCCACCCACATATCGGCACCGATAAACTGCCACGCGTCATAGAGAACATGCGGAATACCATTATACGCTGTGGCGGTGAGGTACATTTCCAGACAAAGATGACACGCCTCATCTTACAGGGCGACGAGTGTATAGGTTGTGAGACGGTGTCAACCGATCCGCATCGACTTAATGCCACGCAGGAGTTCCGCGGTCCTGTCATCCTTGCCACCGGTCATTCCGCACGCGACGTATATCGTTATCTTGCAGATGCCCGGATAGAGATTGAGGCTAAGCCCCTTGCCATTGGAGTGCGTCTGGAGCATCCGAGCCAACTCATTGACCAGATACAATATCACAACAAGAACGGACGCGGGAAATATCTGCCTGCTGCGGAATACAGTTTCGTGACACAGGTCGACGGTCGTGGAGTATATTCTTTCTGTATGTGTCCCGGAGGTTTCATCATACCTGCTGCCACGGGTCCGAAACAGATCGTCGTAAACGGCATGAGCCCGGCAAACCGCGGCACGCAATGGAGCAACTCAGGCATGGTTGTTGAAATTCATCCTGAAGACATCAATTGTCAGGGCAACCTTTGCATGCTGGAGTTTCAAGAAGAACTGGAGCAAATGACATGGCAACAAGGGAATATGCGCCAGACGGCACCTGCTCAGCGTATGGCTGACTTTGTCAACGGTCGTTTGAGCTACGACCTGCCAAAGAGTTCATACGCACCGGGGTTAGTTTCCTCACCACTCCACTTTTGGCTGCCCCAACAGATATCCCGCCGTCTGAAAGAGGGCTTCCTTAAGTTCGGAAAGATGAGTCACGGGTTCCTCACCAATGAAGCACTGCTCATCGCAACCGAGAGCCGCACTTCATCGCCCATACGCATTATCCGCGACCGCGAGACATTACAACATGTACGCATTCAGGGACTATTTCCTTGTGGCGAGGGTGCAGGATATGCAGGAGGCATAGTATCGGCAGGTGTAGATGGCGAACGTTGTGCAGAGATGTGCGCACGGTTTATGACGGAAAGATAAATGCCGATATTTTCGTTGCGCTATAACACAGTAGGCACAAAAAATATAGAGAATTATTGGTGTCCGGTAAAAACTGATTGAAAGTTCTGCAAGCCTTTATTTATCGGCATTACAAATACGTATAGCCGATAAGGGTTTACTTTTTGCCAAAAATAGTAAGCGTTACTAAAAACATTCCTTTTAGTTTTATGTCTTCCACGAGCCGAGAAAGAGACGGCACTTGCC
>CAJPPF010000115.1 GCA_905372445.1 uncultured Prevotella sp.
GATATGACAGGCGAACCTGTATAGCATTATGGTTTGACTTTGCAAAGTAGTCGCTCTTTGATGCTCCGTATATGTTGGCAAGTCCATAATAGTAGCGTCCTGATAGAAGGAAGTGTCCGAGTCCGCGAACAGAATATTCCACTCCAATACCAGCTGCAATGCCATAGTCAAACTTATTTTCTACAGCCATGTCCACTTGTGCTATAGTCTTATTGGCACGATCGTCAATATTTGCATTATCTTTCGTGAAGGTTGCATTGACTTTGTCTGTTATGAAATAACCAAACTGCGGACCTGCCTCAATAAAGAAATTGAATCCTTTCGTCTCATTCCCCCATGCAAGATGTGCAAGTGCAGGTAATTGAATATAGTTCAATATATGGTCGTACTTCTCGTAACTGCCTGTTGTCTTGTTGAATACCGGTGCAGAATTTAAGTCGCGTATATCTTCCCGCCATCCCATTTGTGTGTAGTTTAACTCTGCAAAAACAGAACAGATGGTAGAGAAGTATTTTTCACAGACATATCTGAGAGACAGTCCTGCAGTGTATCCAGGGAGCATTGTCTGCGTAACCTTTGGCACAAACCCCACATTTGCCATTGACAAACCGGCATTTAACCCTATAGAGAGATCATTGCGATGATCACCAATCTGGGCATTTGACCATAATGGAACAATGAAAAATAAGAGTAAAAGTAATGCTTTTCTCATTAGTAGCCTAATGTTTCAATGACATTATTAAAATTATAATGAACAAGTTGGAATGCATTATTCTGCATACCTCCATCAGCAGACTTCTTAATAAACTGCAATTGGTTCTGCATAGGATTATATGTTGATTCTCCTTTAGCCCCTTCAAAGGCACCACCCTTCTCCCATAAGCCGCGTACAAAGAATTGTGCATGGTCAAAACCTGTAATGGCAAAACGAGGTATATATATATTCTGCATATCCACACCAAACCATCTCTTATAGTTCTGTTCAAACTGTGCTATTCGTGTCAGTCCTTTGTAATAATAATAGGTGGAAGGAATATAAACATCGTACTTATGATAAAATTCGCGATATGTTGGCTCATACTGCAACCACTCATTATATCCAAACATAGATATTCCCAATGTAGGTGCAGCCGCTTTCAGTTCATTTAGTTTTCTGAAAGTCAGATTCAATTCTGGTGATCGTCCTGTATTCAGTATCACAACATTCTTTTTATTCGTAGCAAATGCTTTGGCAAAGCTCTGTAGCGAGGAGTTAAGATTTGTCACCTGATATTTTATACCCTTAGCTTCCAGTTGCTTTCGGAGACCGAATGTGAAGTTGCCTTTATTTGATGTTGTGTCATTACAGTCAATAATAACTGCATTGTAATTCATGAATCGCCCCATAAAGGCTCCGATAGCCCGTTCGTTCAGCTTAGTATCATTCTGGTAAACCTGATATACATAAGGATTAGTGTTAACATCATTTGCCGAAATAGAAAAAGGTATGACTAATTTAATTTCGTTATTTCGACAAAAATCAGCAACGTCCTTCACTTGCTTAGTGTATAGAGGACCAAAAATAATATCAAGATC
The DNA here is from genome assembly GCA_905372445.1 of uncultured Prevotella sp. Lineage (GTDB taxonomy): Bacteria > Bacteroidota > Bacteroidia > Bacteroidales > Bacteroidaceae > Prevotella. The sequence goes on from CAJPPF010000115.1 coordinate 1,576, forward strand.
CTTTGCTTTCTTTTCTTGTAAAGGACTTTTTATGTCTGTATTGATATCAACATTCCAAGCATATACATCTGTATTTATTCCTGCACTGCGCATAGAGTCGCAAGCCACAAGTATGCCACGGTAGTATTCCACCATTCGTTTTCCATCGCCGTCAATGTCATGAAGAGGCAGCATCACACCAATACGTATAGTTCTGTGTGGTATTGTTTTCATAAGACTTGGTGTCTTGTTTACGACCTCCTTTTTCTTTGGTATGAACACAGTCGTACCTTTTTTCAGTTTGTAGTCAGCGTCCTTCATCTCTGGATTAGCATTCATAAGTTCCTCAACGGAAATATCATATTTCCTTGCTATGCCAAAGATGGTATCTTTCTTCTTGACTTCATAAATATCGCGCCAGACATTGACCTGTGCCATAACCTCAAACGCAAAAAAAGAGATTAACAAAAGGGAGAAATATCTTAAAATATACTGCATAATCATCTTTTTAATAAATCTAACTGCAAAAATACAAAAAAAGAATGTTTTAATCAACATTTTTGAGTATTTTTGCAGATAAAAGAGTTGAAAATGAAAAATAATAAGTTTATACTTGCCTTTTTGATGTTGTTTTCCTTAGCATCAACGAAGGCAGACAATAATATTCCTTCTATAAGTCCTGTGGCAATTCTACAGGGAGAAGATGGAGAGGAAGAAGTGACATCATTCTCAGGAAGTGCCCCTTTGGAAGTTTCGTTTCGTGCTAATCCGAAGAATCATGAAGGTTGGTCAGAATACTATGAGTGGCGTTTTACGACAGAGAACAATGCAGAGCCATTCCTAATTCGCTACGACGAAAACACAGAATATACATTCAAGCAGGCTGGTTCTACAAAAATAGTTTGCTATGCAATCTTCACTAATGGCGGCGACACGGTAAGTTTTACGAAGGAATATTGGGACGAGACAGAACCCATCACTATCTCTATAAGCGAGAGTCGGCTTGATATGCCAAACGCGTTCTCGCCAAATGGCGATGGAATAAACGATATATACAAGGCAAAGGAGGGGTACCAAAGTCTTGTTGAGTTTCATGCTGCAATATACAACCGATGGGGGCAGAAGCTATATGAATGGACAGATCCTGCAGATGGCTGGGATGGTAAATTTAATGGGAAGGATGTTGCTCAGGGTGTATATTTCTGTCGTGTAGAAGCCAAAGGTGCTGATGGCATTAAATACCATTTCAAGCGTGATGTTAACCTGCTACGTGGCTACAACGAAAACAAAGGCACTACTTTCGAGTAAAAAAGAAGTCTTGGTAATTACAGGACAATACTTAAGAATATAGAAGATGAAGCATATAAAGGATAACGATACAACAAACACAAAATATAAAGAAATTCAGCAGGAAGGCATGATTAATATCTGGGGAGCCAGAACGCACAATCTAAAGAATATTGATGTAGAAATACCTCGAGGTAAGATGACTGTTATAACCGGACTAAGTGGTTCGGGCAAGTCGTCATTGGCATTTGACACGATATTTGCAGAGGGACAACGCCGATATATAGAAACATTCTCTGCCTATGCCCGCAATTTCCTTGGAGGCATGGAACGTCCAGACGTAGACAATATAACCGGACTATCACCTGTTATCAGTATAGATCAGAAGACTACGAACAGAAATCCACGCTCTACCGTTGGCACACAGACAGAGATATACGACTTCTTTCGCCTTCTTTATGCAAGAGCCGGCGAGGCATATAGTTATGCCACCGGGGAGAAAATGGTTAAATACACAGAAGAGCAGGTCATAACAATTATCATTGAAACCTATTCCGATCATAAGATACAGATTCTTGCTCCGGTCGTCAGAAGTAGAAAAGGTCATTATCGTGAGCTGTTTGAATCTCTTCGCAAGAAAGGTTTTCTTTACGCTCGTATTGATGGCGAAGTGAAAGAACTGGAGCGTGGAATGAAGGTAGACCGCTACAAGAACCATGATATCGAGGTGGTTGTAGACCGTCTGAAGGTGCAACAAAAAGATGTAACACGGCTCAAGGACTCTGTACATGTGGCAATGAAACACGGCGAGGGACTGATAATGATTCTTGATAATGACAACGACACATTAAAATATTACTCAAAGAGGCTCATGTGTCCTACCACGGGTATATCATTTTCCGACCCTGCACCAAACAATTTCTCGTTTAACTCACCACAAGGAGCTTGTCCTCGTTGTAAAGGACTGGGTGTTGTGAGTGATATCGACTTGAAAAAAGTGATTCCCGATGATACGTTGAATATACATGACGGCGGCATTGCACCTCTTGGTAAATACAAGAATCAGATGATATTCTGGCAGATACAGGCATTGTTGCAAAACTATGAATGCAATATTAAGACACCGATAAAGGATATCCCTGAAGAAGCAATGAACGAAATTCTTAATGGTTCACTTGAGAAAGTACGTATCAGCAAGGATATATGTAAGACATCGACCGACTATTTCGTTGAGTTTGATGGGATCATAAAATATCTCCGTCAAGTTATGGAAAGTGATGATAGTTCTGCCGGACAGAAATGGGCAGAACAATTTCTTCTGGATTGTCAATGTAATGAATGTAAAGGAAAACGTCTCAACCGTGAAGCACTGTCATATAAGATTTGGGATAAGAATATATCTGAAGTCGCTAATCTTGATATTGCAGACCTGAATGTCTGGCTTAAAGAAGTAGAGAGTCACTTGAATGAGCGACAGCAAAGTATTGCAAAAGAGATATTTAAAGAAATAAGACTACGTGTAGGATTCCTGATAGAGGTGGGTCTTGAATATCTCTCACTTAATCGTCCTTCAGCGTCTCTTTCCGGTGGCGAGAGCCAGCGTATTCGGTTGGCCACACAGATAGGAAGTCAACTTGTCAATGTGCTTTATATTCTCGATGAGCCCAGTATCGGACTTCATCAACGCGACAACAATCGCCTCATAAACTCTCTTAAGGAACTTCGTGATTTGGGAAACACTATTATAGTTGTTGAACATGATGAGGAGATGATGCTTGCCGCCGATTATATCGTGGACATTGGTCCAAAGGCTGGGCGTCGTGGCGGTGAGGTTGTTTTTCAAGGAACCCCTCGCCAGATGTTGAAGGAGCATACTCTTACAAGTCAGTATCTTAATGGTGAAATGTCGATTGCCGTTCCAGAGAAGCGCCGTCAAGGCAATGGCAAGTCTATTATTCTTAAAGGATGCAAGGGCAACAACCTCAAAAATGTAGATGTTGAGTTTCCGCTTGGTAAGATGATTGTTGTGACAGGAGTCAGTGGTTCAGGCAAATCGACACTCATCAACGAAACCCTACAACCTATACTCTCACATCACTTCTATCGTTCATTAAAGAAACCAATGGAATATGCTGCAATTGAGGGAATTGACAATATAGACAAAGTGGTCACTGTCGATCAAAGTCCATTAGGTAGAACGCCACGTTCAAATCCTGCTACTTATACTGGAGTGTTTACCGATATCCGCAATCTGTTTGTAGAACTTCCTGAGGCTAAGATACGAGGTTATAAACCAGGTCGTTTTTCATTTAATGTAAAAGGTGGACGTTGCGAAGCATGTGGTGGCAATGGTTATAAGACCATTGAGATGAATTTTCTTCCTGATGTAACTGTGCCTTGTGAGGTATGTCACGGTCATCGTTACAATCGTGAAACTCTTGAGGTGCGTTATAGAGGCAAGAGCATCTCGGATGTTTTGGATATGACCATTAACATGGCTGTAGAATTTTTCGAGAATGTGCCACAGATTCTACGAAAGATAAAAACAATTCAGGACGTTGGTCTTGGATATATTAAACTCGGTCAGCCATGCACTACCCTTTCCGGTGGAGAAAGTCAACGCATCAAACTTGCCACAGAATTGTCGAAGCGTGACACAGGAAGCACATTCTACATACTTGACGAACCAACTACTGGGCTACATTTTGAGGATATACGTGTGCTGATGGGGGTACTCAATAAATTGGTTGACAAAGGTAATACCGTCCTCGTCATAGAACATAATCTCGATGTATTGAAACTGGCAGATCATATAATCGATATGGGACCGGAAGGCGGTCGTGGCGGAGGTCAGATGCTCTTTTCAGGGACACCAGAGGAAATGGTTAATTGTAATATGGGCTATACAAGCCGTTTCGTAAAGAAAATGCTTAAAGCAAATGATAATGCGAATACCTACATTTAGGTATTTGCATTATTGTTATTGCTCTGTTGGAGATTAAAACGTAACTTTGCAAGTTATAATATTTCCATAGACAAGACTAATCCAAGTTAGTAATAAAAAGAAAATTATGCGATTATCAGATTTACATAATGGGGAGCGTGGAGTTATCATCAAGGTTATGGGGCATGGTGGTTTCCGCAAACGTATCATTGAGATGGGATTCATCAAGGGTAAGATAGTGGAGGTGCTGCAAAATGCTCCACTGCAAGACCCTGTGAAATATAAGATTATGGGCTATGAGGTGAGTCTCCGCCATTCAGAAGCTGCCAAGATATCCGTCATTTCAGAGGCAGAGGCACATGAACTGGAACACGACAATACTTTATTCTCTGATGCAGAAGTCGTTGAAGCTCATGAACACGATGAGTTGCCACTCACGGAGAAACAGATGCAGAAGGTGGCGCAGAAGAAGCGTCGTACCATTAATGTGGCTCTTGTCGGCAATCCAAACTGTGGCAAGACATCACTGTTCAACTTCGTTTCCGGTGCTCATGAACGTGTAGGAAACTATTCCGGTGTAACTGTCGACGCAAAGGAAGGCACAGCTTACTTCGAGGGTTATACATTCAATATTGTTGATCTGCCGGGTACATATTCCCTGTCAGCGTATTCGCCGGAGGAGTTGTATGTAAGGAGACAGATTGTAGAACATACTCCCGATATAATCATCAACGTCATAGACTCATCAAACCTCGAGCGCAATCTTTACCTTACAACTCAACTCATAGATATGCACATCCGCATGATATGTGCACTCAACATGTTTGATGAGACAGAGCAGCGTGGCGACAAAATCGATTTCGGACGCCTCGGACAACTCCTGGGAGTCCCAATGGTGCCAACCGTATTCAAAAACGGACGAGGTGTTGACTTGCTTTTCCATATCATCATCAATATGTACGAAGGGCTCGACTACATTGATGAAGAGGGCAACCTCGACCCTGAGGTGGCAAAAGAAATTCGTGAATGGCATAAAGAATACGATAAAGCAGGTTTAGCGATTGAACATGAAGAGAATTTTGCTACAGAGGAAGGCAAACCGCAACGCAACGTGTTCCGCCATATCCACATCAACCATGGGCAATATATTGAGGCGGGCATTGCCGATATACAAAAAGAACTGAAGAAGAACGACGATACACGCCTGCTCTACTCCACACGTTATCTTGCCATAAAACTCCTTGAAAACGACAGCAAGGCACAAGAGTATGTTCAGCAACTTCCTAATGCTGATGCTATCATGAGCGCGGTGAAACACGCTGCCAATGAGGTTCTCAAATATACAACCGAAGATTCAGAGACTGCCATTATGAACGCCGCGCGTGCCATATATCCACAGTCCTC
>CAJPPF010000116.1 GCA_905372445.1 uncultured Prevotella sp.
GTTTTCCAACCAACTGACAATGAGACTATTATATGAGTGGGAAAGGAGTGGAATTTACTATCTGGGATAAAATTACAAATAATCCCTTTTTTAGACAAATCTTTTCAATAGATTCTTTTTGCGTTTCGTTGAAAATGATTATCTTTGTACCGTTTTTGCTGAATATTACTAAAACCTAAATTATAATGAATCCTAATGTCCTTAGGACGATCAAGATTTCGATTGTCCTTTTCGTAACAATGATTGTGCTGATGTTGCCTCAAACAGCATTTGGCATTGCTGGTTTGACAGTCATTCAGCAGCGAATGATTGCCATTTTTGTGTTTGCTGCTCTTATGTGGATACTTGAGGGTGTTCCGGCTTGGGTCACATCGGTCCTCATCATTGTTGTAATGTTGTTCACAGTGTCCGACTCTGCCATTGCCACGCTAATCGACCCTCAATATTATTCGGGAGTTGATGTTGAGAAGGTGACAATAAAGGGTGTTGATACTATTCAGATGACAGGTCTTATACCTTACAAGGACATCATCGCAGCCTTTGCTGACCCTGTTGTAATGCTTTTCATGGGTGGTTTCATTCTTGCGTTGGTAGCTTCGAAGAGTGGTGTTGACGTTACACTGGCGAGATATATGCTTAAGCCCTTCGGAACAAATGCAAAAGTAGTGCTTTTAGGTTTTATGCTTGTGACAGCAGTATTCTCTATGTTTGTCAGCAACACTGCTACAGCAGCCATGATGTTGACGTTTCTTGCTCCTGTGTTCCGCTCACTGCCGGAAAACGAGCGTGGTCGTGTGGCGCTGGCATTGGCAATACCTATCGGTTGTAATATCGGAGGTATAGCGACTCCAATTGGAACACCGCCTAACGGAATTGCGCTTGGTGCGCTGAAGGATTCAGGTGTGGACATCAGCTTCCTTGACTGGGTTATTATGATGACTCCGTTGATGCTTGTGATCTTGGTTATCGCTTGGCTGTTGCTTACAAGAATGTATAAATTCAACTCTAAGAATATAGAATTTAACATTGTCGGTGGTGCACAGAAAGGCTGGCGTACGAATGCTATATATGTGATAATGGTTATCACTATTGCTTTGTGGTGTGGCGAGAAGATATTCGGTATCAACTCTTATGTAGTGGCGCTTTTCCCTGTAGGAGCATTCACGGCTCTGGGCATTGTAGATTCTGAAGACATAAAACATATTGACTGGGCAGTGCTCTGGATGGTTGCCGGTGGTTTTGCTCTTGGCACTGGTATGAAGCAATCAGGATTGGCAAAGGCGATGGTCGACAGCATCCCGTTCGATACATTCCCAGTGTTGATCGTGCTTGTTGGCGCCGGTCTGCTTTGTTGGACGCTGTCAACATTTATCAGCAATTCAGCATCATCAGCTTTGCTTGTGCCAATACTCATTACTGTAGGTGAGGGCATGAAAGACCAACTTGCGGGAATCGGTGGCGTGACGACACTTGTTGTCAGCGTGGCACTCTGTGCTTCGTTTGCTATGGCACTGCCAATATCTACACCTCCAAATGCCATAGCTTATTCTACAGGATTGGTAAACACAAAGCAGATGGCGAAAGTGGGACTGATAATGGGTTTCATTTCAATGATTCTTGGTTATGGTTTGCTCATAATTCTTGGTTCGTTGGGTGTGATGGATAAGTTCTAAACAAGCCTCCGCGTTTTGTGAGGGTATATTAATATAAGATGGCTCGTCAGAAGGCGGGCCATCTGTTTTTTTGTGATATTATTTGGTGATCTCATATAAACTGCTTAACTTTGTACTGCAATTGGTTCGCCACTCACGGTGTGTGAGAAGCGATTAAAGGGAAATCGGGTGAAAGTCCCGGACAGTCCCGCTACTGTGTGTCAGACAATTGTCTGCGAGTCAGAATGCCTGCCAATGCCTCCTTCTGGGGAGTTTCATGTTTCCGCGAGCGACGGGATATGGAAGAACCACATCCACTCCTCTGTAATTAGAAGAAAGAGGAATCATTGTTTAAGAGTTGAAAAGAGGAATTCTTATAATTCTGTTATCCATGTGCTTGAATTGTCAGGCGCAGAAAGATAGTGTAACTGCCACCAGTCATATTGATGAGGTGGAGGTCACGGCAATGTCACTTTCAAATGATTTACACAGCATCGCACCACATTATTCGCTCAAGTCTGCCGATTTCCAAAGGCTAAATATCTCGGACATTTCTTCAGCTCTGCGTCGACTGCCGGGAACGATACTGCGCGACTATGGTGGTGCAGGAGGCATGAAGACAGTCTCTGTGCGTGGTATGGGGGCGCAACATACAGGTGTTGCTCTCGATGGTATGCTGCTTACTGACGTGCAGTCAGGGCAGATTGACTTGCAGCAGTTTCAGCTTTCAGAGATAACATCGCTTAGTCTGGCTATAGCAGGCAGTGCCGACATATTCCAGCATGCGAGAAACCTTGCTGCCGGTTCAGTCCTTTCTATCACGACATCAGATTCCGCACAGTCGTATGTAGCGGTGGAGACAGGAAGTTGGGGCTATGTGTCGCCTTCAGGCAGTATGCGATTCAATCTCGGCAATATGCGGCTTTCGCTTAAAGGTAGCTATACGACGGCAAAGAATGACTATCCGTTTACCGTGCATAATGGCGTGGCGACACACAGAGAAAGGCGTGCCAACAGTCAGTTGAAGCAGGGCAGTGTTAATGTGGCTTCACTGTGGGATATTGCTCGTGAAGTGCAGCTGAAAAGCACCGTTCGTCTTTTCGATAGCGACAGACAACTGCCGGGACTGGTTAGATTATATGTAAATGAAAACGACGAGACACTGCGCGACAGAGGGATTCTTGCACAGACAGTTCTCAATTCGCGTATCGGTAAGTCCCTATGGCTTAAGACCGGACTGCGTTGGAACTGGTCCGAACAGGCTTATCACAATGGATTGCCGAATGGCTTTATACGCAGCGAGCGATATATTCAGCGTGAATATTACGCTACTACGGCTGTTTTGTATAAACCACTTCATAACCTTGACTTTAGCTATGCGGTTGATTTCTTCCATAATAACATGACGTCGACAGTCCTGGAAAATACGAATCCACACCGTGATACGTGGTTGCATAGCCTGTCAGGAAGATATAATTACGGACGCTTTGTTGTCGTTGCAAACCTGATTAACTCAAATATTGGTGAGCAGCACCGCCTGTCGCCGTCGGTCATGTTATCATATATGCCGTTTGCCAATCATGATTTCATGCTACGTCTTTCTGCAAAGGACGCCTTCCGTATGCCGACGATGACAGAACAGTATTATTATCATTTTGGTTCAAAGAACCTGAGACCGGAGAAATCCCGACAGTTGAATCTTGGCATTACCTTTTCTTCTGTTAAACCACAAAGACCGTTGAATATGAAGATGACCGCCGATATATATATAAATAAGGTGAGCGATAAGATTGTGGCTATACCTTTCAATATGTTCGTGTGGCGATACCTGAACCTGACAAAGACTGTGGGTAGGGGAGCAGACCTGACGGCAGAGCTGAGTTATGCATTGAAAACATGCGGACAATTGTTGCTTACTGCCAACTATTCCTACCAGCGCGTTGGAATGTTTGAGGTGAGAGAACCGTTTGTTGACAACCAGATTGCCTATATGCCGAAGCACAGTGGCAGTGCGACACTGGCATGGATGAACCGCTGGTGTAATGTCTCAACCACCCTGTCTGGGGCATCTCAACAATGGACAAACAATGAACATAACGGAGAGCCGCTGCCGGCATATAGTGAGGTAGCAGTGTCAGTGTTTCGCACGTTCAGCCTTCCGGCAGCAGCCCAGCTGAATGTCTCTCTTATGATTCAGAACCTTTCCGATAAGGAATACTCACTCGTTGCACTCTATCCTATGCCGGGGAGAAATATTAAAATTAATGTTCAATATAAATTCTAAGATTAAAAATGAAAAAACATCTTTTTCTTTTTCTGTTATTCGCCATGAGCGGTATCGTCTTCACTTCATGTGATAAGGACGAACCTGTAAACCCAATCGTTGATCCTGTCTACAATTCAACAGGTCTGTTTGTGCTCAACGAAGGTAATCAAATCAATAAGATCAACGGTAGTCTGTCATTTATTGATTACAAGACAAGCACCATTGGCGATGGACTTTTCGCAGCTGCAAACAAGCGTTCGCTTGGTGGAACGCCAAATGATATGGTCGAGGTGAAGGGACGTCTGTACATCTGTGTCACTGACGAGAATCGCGTGGAGGTGGTTGATGCGGTTACTATGCAGTCTATTGCCTTTGTCTCTGTCAAGCAGCCTCGTGAGATATGTGCCTCAAAGAATGGCGTCTATGTATCAAGTTATGACGGCACAGTGTCGTTTATCAACTTTGACGGCAAGCTGGTAAAGAAGAGTGAGGTGATAGGCTCATGTCTTGAAGGAATTACTATGCGCAATGAATACGTCTATGTATGCAATGCCTACACCCCAGGTACGCCGAGCTACACATATCATACCAATGTAGTGAAGCTCAATGCAAATACACTTAAGAAGGAGACTGACATCGCTGTTGCCTCTAATCCCACAAAGATTGAGTGTAATAATGGAAATATGTACGTGCTTTCTTCTGGTAACTATGCGGATGTGAAGAGCCAGATACAGGTGATCGATGATAAGGATAACGTAAGCTATCTATGCGATGCTACAATGATGGCGGTCGTTGGTGACGACGTGTATGCAATCAATTCTGTGACAGACTGGGCGACCTATGTCACTACGACAGAATATTTCCTCTATAACGGAGTGACAAAGACAAAGAAACCATTACTTAATGATAATGATGCAAAGGCAATAGCTTCACCTTGTGGCATTGCCGTTGACCCGATAAGCAAGTACCTATTTATCTCTTCCTATAACTTGGGTGCAACAGGATTTACAGACTATTCCGCACGTGGATATGTCGTTGCATTTACGTTGGATGGCTCTATATTGAAAAAGTACGATGCTGGTGTAGGTCCACGAACGATGGTTCCTTTTGTTAAAGTCGTTCATAGTCTATGAGAAAAACGCTTTCCTTATTTCTCATATTGACCCTTACTCTTGTCGCGACGTCATGCCACGACAAGAGTAAGGCTTCGTCGGTCGACACTGATCTGTATTTCACCTATGCCGAGCGAGTCAGCGACTCTCATCTGTCGCTGCTGGGCAATGTCTACAATCACGTTGTCGTGGATGCTTCCGTATATAGTGGATTGATGGAAATGCTGGACGTTGGAGAGAAATGTATCGACTATTCTGACAATATGAAACTTGATAAGGAGAAGATAATAGCTGCGAATCCTGACCTGCTTATGCTCTCAGCTTATGATGGAGCTGATATGGAAAAATTCTCTCGTTTGGGAGTTCCTTTAGTGGAGTGTCGTGACTTTCTTGAGTCGTCAGCGTTAGGACGTGCAGAGTGGATGCGCTTTCTGGGACGTCTGTGGGGGGGAGGTGAGAAAGCCGATTCGCTCTTCGCTGAGGTGGAAAAGGATTACAAATCAATGTGCAAATTGACGGAACATGACCAACGGGAAAGGTCTTCCGTATTCTTTGATCTTCTCTATGGCAATCTATGGTATCAGCCTGCAAACAAAAGTACGATAGGTCAGATAGTATTCGATGCAGGCGGAAAGCTATCCTTTCAGGACAAAACAAATGGTGGAAGCCATGCTCTTTCCGTAGAGACAGTGCTTATGGAGGCAAAGGATGCTGACTTCTGGCTTATACGTTCATACAGTAACCAACCGCTTACGCTTGCAAAACTTGCAACACTGAATCCCGCTTATTCGCAGTTTAAAGCATTCAAGGACGGGAAAGTATTTGTATGCTATACTGACAAGACACATTATTTTGAAGAGACAGCGTTCCGTCCTGACTGGTTGCTTAAGGATTTTTATAAGATCTTTCATGGAGTTGCCGACAAAGAACTGCATTATTTCGAGCGTTTAAGATGAAAAGACTGATTTTCCTTTTACTTCTTATCCCTGTGCTGTTTCTGCTGAACATCTTTGTCGGTTCCGCCAGTATTTCACCCCAAGAAATTTTTGATATACTTATGGGAAGAACTACCGACAGTGCATCATCGTTCATCATTTTCCAGCATCGAATGCCTCAGGCAGTGACAGCATTGTTTGTCGGTGCTGCATTGTCGGTATCAGGGTTGATGCTTCAGACAACGTTGCATAACCCACTTGCCGGTCCGTCGGTGTTAGGTATCAGTGGTGGTGCATCATTAGGTGTGGCTATACTCGTGCTTGGCGGCATCGCGCATTCTGCCAATCCGGGCGATGGTCTGTTCGTGATGTATATTGCTGCTTTCGTGGGAGCAATGGCTGTAACGGTATTGCTGTTGGTAATAAGTTCTATGGTAAGAAGTAACTTGATTCTGCTTATTGTCGGTCTGCTCTTGGGTTACCTCATTTCGGCAATCATAACAACCCTTTATGCCCTTGCCAGTATGCAGGATATGCAGAATTATGTCATTTGGGGCATGGGCGACTTCTCGTCGGTGTCGGTGTCGCAACTGCAGAACCTCGTCATTCCTATCGTCATACTGCTTGTGATGAGTCTGCTTATGATAAAGCCATTGAATGTGTTGCAGTTGGGTGATATGCAGGCGCAGAACCTCGGAGTGAATATCAACCGCACGAGAAACCTGACGCTCTTCATTGTAGGCTGCTTCACCGCAGTGACTACAGCTTACTGCGGACCTGTGTCGTTTATTGGTCTTGCCGTGCCACATATAACACGACTGTTCACCAATACCTCAGACTATCGCCGGCTACTGCCTATGACAATGCTCACAGGTTCTTCCGTGGCATTGTTATGCAACCTTTTGTGTGTGTTGCCAAATGATACACTACTGCCACTCAATGCTGTCACACCGTTGATAGGTGTGCCGGTCATTGTGTATGTAGTGTTGAAGAAAAGATAGATTTGTGTTTATTATAGTCATTTTATTAAAAAGCAATGCGACAGAATGACTATACACTGGATATAACACAATAACTTACATACCTTATTTATTATTATTGGTGTCCGGTAAACAAATTATAGCGATGAATCGAGTAGGATGAAACCTGTA
>CAJPPF010000117.1 GCA_905372445.1 uncultured Prevotella sp.
ACGTATAACCAATATGGGCTTACTTTTTGTTTCAAGTAGTAAGTATTACTAAAAATATTTCTTTTAGTTTTATGTCTTCCACGAGCCGATAAAGGGCGGGCATTTGCCGGCAGGTGTAGGGGCGTGATTTATCACGTTCCGCCTCCGCCTTGCATTTCTCCGCCTCCGTCGGGGGCATTGTCGTGCTGTGGGACGTTGCCTCCGCCTGATGTCCCTTTTAAAGGGAATCATTGTCATTCGTCATTGTTTTATGAATGCGGAACGTGATAAATCACGTCCCTTCGCACCATTTCCCCATAGACGCAAAGACAGTCTTTAGAGAAAAGAACTTATCCTGAACATGCCTATCTTACTGATATTTCTTAATCCATTGAGCCATAGAAAGGGAGTCGGTAACATAATCTCGCTCCGTGAGGTCGCCGTCAACAGCCTCCTTTATGGAGAATCCATTCAGACGAGCATAGCGTATGGCTTCGCTGAAATATTCCTCATAGTCGGGCGTAACCCCTGAAGGAGGCACAACATTGAGGTCGAACTCAAGAGGTAACATTCCCTGAGGCTCCACATTGCAATAGAGGCGTATGGTATGGTGAACGTATCCTATGTTCTTTGTAGCTTTGAAAGTGAAGTGCATGGTCAATTTCTTTTCAGGATATATCACTATGCGCTTATTCTGATTCACTGTAATGCAGCCACATGACGGCTGAACATCAGTTATGATTAACGGGCTTTCGCCTATATTGATCACATCATAGTAGATTTCCAACTCATCACCCAAATTGATGGGGTTATAGTGTCTCACTGGGTCTGTCACCATTACACGTGTGGGTCCCACCTTACGGTTGCATCCTGTCATCACCGAGAGTAACAGCAGAAACAGTGAAAGTCTGTATACGGTAAACTTCTTCATACGTATGGTTATTTCTTTTTTACTACTATTTCGTCAATCGCCAGTTTGCGTGAGCTTGTATAGATTCGCATTTCTATAGGTACGTCGGCTCTGGCTTTCAGAGTAGACACGCTCATCTCGTTACGTGTGCATTCCTTAACTCCTGTGTTTTTATACTCTGCCCTGCCACACATCTTATCGCCCTGCCAGAGTTCTATTCTTGTGGGCAGACCAAGCTTCCAGCGTGACATATTAAGGATTCCCAGTGTGAACGTTATGTTTTCTTCGTTAATGGCAGGGAATTTAAGCGATAACATACCATTCACATTTGCGATGCTCCACGCCACATTCCAGTCCATGGGAATACCTAACAAACCGTCTGTAAGACGTTTCGCGGCATCTTCGTCCAAGGCATCACACTTCGGGAAATTACCGTGCAGCAGATTCTCTTCTGTAGAGACTTCCGTAGGGTTGTTTCTCAGATAGGAGATATACTGATCAAGCGTAAAGCCATCTTCTCTGTAAAACTTCATGTCAGGAAATGTACGGTGCCCATTGAGAATATCGAGATACATATTCTTCTCCTCGTTCGTCAGAGAAATATAGCGTGCCCTTGCCATCTCCGTCATGGTGAAAGTCATTCCGGTCAGTAGCCAGTTGAGCTTATGTCGCTCTTTACCCTTGATATGCTTTGATACAGAATCCAGTTCGTGAAAAAACTGCTTAAATTCTGTGGGACGTATGTAAGCATTCACCGCATCGTTAATGCTGCCATACATCTGAAGGGGTTTGTTATACTCTCTTACGCGCTGTTCCAAGGTGAGGTAATAGCGTGAGAGGATATCTGCTGAAACAGGGTAGTTCTTTTTCAGGAATCGTTCAATACCTTTCTCCATGTTCATATCAGGAGAAATCATGAGACAAGCCTTCATATAAGTCTGAAGGTCGCCGAATGAGGTATGCGATTCCCCACTGTCGTTGAAGATGACACCATTCACTCCAAACGAGCGGCACATCTGAAGACGCTCCTGAATGATGCTGATTACAGGGAATGTACTGAGGTAATTATCGAAATTACGTGAGTAGTCCCATACGTAAACGGTCTTCGTCACATTCTTCCAGCTTTTTATCAATTCATGGAATTTATCAGCTGCAGGAGTATTGATATTGTTATACTTTAGAGGAAAGTCTATGGCGCTGAGCAGTACGCCTGTATTGGGTGGCATTCTGCGTGACGGCACACTCCGGGTGGTGAGGTAGCATGATGTGAAAAACTCGTAATCGGGATATTTCTCTGCCAGCATCTTTACCAAGGCAGTCACAGCACCCGTAGCAGAATTAGCCGTGTTGCCCAATGCCCGGCATGAGGGACATAGGCATACATCATTATTGTCTTGCGGCATTATCGCAAATCGTACGGTCTGCCCTTTCTTGCCATGACGACCGTAATTGTCGTCTATCCATGCAGTGACGGCATCCTTCGTAGCCTTGGAAGAGAAGCAATATTGCCCCTTCATACGCACGTCGTTTACCAAAGCATATATTTCGTCGCTATTAGCGTTCTCCAGCATTCGTCCGAAGTTATGTCCCCAGATTGCCCAATCGAAATCTATATTGCCGGCGCCAAGGATGCCAAACAGGTCTTCATCTCTGTTGCTCGCTGAATAAATGCTACGGTAGTCAAATGCCATTGTCAGTGTTGTATCCACGCCTAACTCAAACATGGAGGGAGGGAGGTCTGACACATCCAATCGCTTGTCCTCCTTGCCACACATATCTATATATTGATATATCAGCCAGAGCATGTGCTCATCATCGCAAGCCGACAAAAAGGTATCATCATGATCGTAATGAATCGAGCAGTCTTCTTTCATCTGTGCGTCAATGTGAACACTCACGCGTTTCTCTCCCGGCTCCGACTCTTTAAGGTTTTTCACTACCAGACCTTTCAATTCGCTTCGGTTCTGCATGTGAGAATATAAGTAATCTGCCCAATGGTTGTCAGAGGTGTTTTCTGAGAGGGGTATCACGTTGTAATAGTTGTCTATCGGTTTTGCCTGAATGCCACAACTGGTGAAAAGAAAAGCTACCAATGCTATCGAGTTCAATTCGCTCAATCTGGCTTTTTTAAAAAGAAATTCTAAGTGCGACATGTAGGTTATAGAGATTTTTGTATTTCATTGTGATATTGTCAGAAGATTCATTTTCAGTACCTAATCGTAGATTGCTCTGATTATAGAAGGTATGCCATGTTCCGCCAACGGTAAAGCAAAGGTTTGGATTGAAAAGCCATGTGGCGCTTAGTCCCACCATAGAGTTGATGTTACTGAATGCTCCCGGCAGACCATAGTTGAGTATGTTCGCCTCGGGCGCGGTACCTGCACCGGCTGTGGCTGAAATGTATGAAGTACGGTCAGACAGCGGATAGTAACGTCCTTGGACTGAGGCGTAGCCATACCACTTTTGCGACATCAAAAGTGCATCTACCTTACCACCGACAGAGAACATCTCGAACTGATGGTTTACACCTATACCACCTGTAAACAAATGGCGACGACGACTGTCCCAATGATCGAATACCCAATTCTTTTTTTCACTGTCATAGCGGTATTCCTGCTGGCTGGTGCTGATATTACGATAGCTTACGTGTAAGTCGACGGTCCAGTCTTTGGGCTGCTCAATATCTATAGAAGCATTTGCCTGATACCGTGCGAAATATCTGTTGCTTATGCCACCGCCCAGCGTCCAGCTCCAGTTTCTTCGTGTGTTATGCGTCCATGAGAACAAGCCCTGAAGTCCCACTCCACCCCCTTCTTCGTTGTCGGCAGAGCCTTTGTCAACACCTCCATCGCGACCGGCATAGTTGACCGTTGCCGTGAAGGAATTGCTGTTCATTCGATGAGTGTAGCCCACAGTAGCCATGCCACGGATGGCAATGTTGTCAGCGTAGCGAGATCTTATGTACTCCATGAAGATATCGTTATGCAGGCTCTTGTTCTTAAGAGTATTCATGCGATGTTTGAAGTCGCTCAGCTCCATCAGGGAAGGCTCGTAATATCGTAAGTAATAATGTGCTGAGTCGTATTGGTGTATTGACTCGTATGCCAAGCCTTTGGCATAGAGTAGCGCCTTGTTTGAACCGTCATATTTCAATGCAATATCAAGTTCCGCAATGGCTTGTGCCCCTTTCTTCTCCTTCACCAGCCGTTCTGCCATAAGGTCGGTGGTGTTAGAGTGAAGTCTGATGAGCGTGCTGTCGCCCGGAGTGACCAGCAGACGTTCACGCAAGGCTGTAAGCGTATGTACATACAGACCTTCATCATTCTCCATTCCTGCCCAGCGTGAGAGTATATCTATGTCGTTGGGATATTTCTGAAAGGCTGTCGCCGCATAGTTCTTATATTCCTCTTCAAGTCCAAGGGTCTTAGCCGTAGACATCACATAAAGAAATCCTTCATGTGAATCAGGGCAGAAGGAAAGATATTCCTTTGACTTTTCATAAGCCTTAGCAGTAGCTCCGCTGAGAATGAGCTGCTTGATGTGCGGCACTGCTATTTCCTCATACAGATTGACATAGCTGGCTTGCTCAGGCATTGTCTCGGATGTACGCCTGATTAAAGCAGCCATGAACTGAAGTGCCTCTTCCGATCGTCCGGAATGTGACAGGAGATCAGCATACATCAGAGAATAGTCTCTTTCACTCATACCTGTGCGACGCATGGCATCCAGCATGACAGATGCCTCCACGTAGTTGTTTTTGCCCATAAGGCAGTTGTACTTTTTCTTTACCGCCGACAGCCATGCTTCTCCTCCGGTGTTGTGCTTGAGTACAAAGTCAAGATGTGGAATAGCCTCGTCATAGTCGTGTAGCGACATAGCCTGTGATGCCTGTCGGAGATGAAAAACATTAAGTTCGTCGAGCACATCGGCATTTTTAGGCTGCACTGCAAACAAGCGCTCCAGCACGCTGACGGCTTTCTGCTCTTCTCCCATACGCTTGAGTACTGTATATTCCTTATACATCAGCGTCGGGTCGTTCTGACCGTTACGCTTGCGCATCTCTCTGATATATAGCAACGCATCGTCGTAGTATCCTCGACTAATGGAGGTGTTAAGAAGAAACTGCAACGCCTCCGGGTCTTTGCTCTTCTCATAGACTTTCCCAAACTGGATGTAAGCGTCGTAGTTAAGCGCATCGTAGGCTATTTCCTTTTCTATGTCTGACATCAATGACTGCAGTGACGAACCAGGGTGTCTCTTTAGATAGTCGCGGAGGAAATCCTTTGCCTGAACGTTGCGATGGAGTTCTCCTAAGAGACCAATCTTTTTTCTCGCCAGTTCCGTATTATTAGTGGTTTGATTTATACCCTGCTCAGCATAGCTCAGTGCCTCTTCATATCGTCCTTCCGTGTGCAGCGAGTTAATAATCCAGATATAATAGTCTTTATTTGAAGGGTATATAGCAATAAGTCTCTTCAGTTGTTCTATAGCCTTATGTCTATCGTTACGGTTGCGTGCATGCAGGTAGAACTCCTCCATATTTCCATATATGATACGTTGTATCTCCTTATCCTCGGGGAACAACTGTATCAGGCGTTGCAACATACGTTCTACCTCTGCTTTGTTGCCATGCTTCTTATAGAGTTCCATCTTGTCAACCCAGAGTTCGCGCTCATACGGACTGCCTTCAAGAAGTTCGTTGATATAGCAGATGGCGGACGAATAGTTTTTCGTCTCGCGCTCCACTTTTACCAGCATACGGCGTGCCCTATTGTTGGCTACGTTATTCTGAAGAGCTCTCACCAAGAAGAAACGGGCTTTACCCATGTCTTGCTTGTTGAGGAAATATTGTCCCATGAGCTCATTGAGGTTAGACTCTTCCGGGTATAGCTTTATTCCCTCGTCAAGGAGCTTCTTTCCGGTTTCCCAGTCTGAGGCTTTGTAATATTGTCTTACTGTTTGCTCATAATACACGGGTGTATACTTGTCTATTGCCTCTGCGGGTAGAGAAGGCGATAGAAAATACATCAACACGCAAAGTCTGACTACGACATTGCGAATATGAAAGAAGTTATGTGGTTGTATCATTACTGACAATATTACGCTGTTTGTTTTTTCAATGTTCTCTTAATTTTCTTTTCCAATATGCGTTGCACATCACGTTGTCGGAGCTGTCTGTGCATCAGACTCTGCCTGAGCATACTTCTTACGTATCATCGTACCCCAAACGGACTTCGTGTTCATAATATATTTAAAGTAGCCCGAGAGTGACGAAACGACCACTATAGGGTGATATATTATCGGCTCCAGAACAGCTGCAATTAAAAGCAGGATATAGTCTCTTCGCTTCTCAAA
Source organism: uncultured Prevotella sp. (assembly GCA_905372445.1). Taxonomy (GTDB): domain Bacteria; phylum Bacteroidota; class Bacteroidia; order Bacteroidales; family Bacteroidaceae; genus Prevotella. The sequence goes on from CAJPPF010000117.1 coordinate 6,245, forward strand.
TGAGCTTCCACATAGATAGTCGTGGAGCATTACCACTGTATTCACCAATAATCCGAACGACATGATGGCAAAGAAGGTGATGATGGCAGTCTTTATATTCAGTCTGCCCGAAATGATGAAATATATGGTGATAAGTACACCGGAAGCTTCGATGATAGGGGCAAGGAACTCAAAGATAGTGATGTAGGTGAGAGTGATTAACCCTGTACGGCGGAAACGCATACGACCTATCATATCATGGTTGTTCACCAGGGTCTGCAATAGTCCACGTCCCCAGCGTGAGCGTTGACGATAAAGAATCTTCAACGTGGAAGGACCTTCCGTCCAGCATGTATTGACAGGTATCTGCACCACACGGAAAGGAATATTGAAGTTGCAGCAATAACGTTCGGTAGTGAGCAGCACTTCCATGTCTTCTGCAAAAGAGTCACCTGCGTAGCCTCCGGCTTTAATGATGAGGTCTCTGTTCAAGAAACCGAAACCTCCTGAGACGTTAGGCATGGCGTTGATTGACGACCATGCCATCTTACCCAAGAAGAAGGAACGCATATATTCCAATGTCTGAAACAAAGGAATAGGCGAAATGGGCGCACGGCGCGATGCTAACTCGCCACTCATCACCTTACAACCGTTGCTCATGGTCATGGCTCCACTCACTGCCAACAGATTATTGTGGCGAAGCACCATCTTTACACACTGAAAGATAGCATCGTAGGGCAAGATACAGTCCACGTCGGTGTTGACGAACCATTCATAGTGAGCTACGTTAAGTCCGGCATTCACAGCGTCAGCTTTTGTTCCTCCATTCTCTTTGTCAACC
>CAJPPF010000118.1 GCA_905372445.1 uncultured Prevotella sp.
ATACGAAAGACACGCTGCGCATCAGCTCCGACTTGTCCATCTGTCGGACATCCACTCCGCCGATGCTCACACTTCCCTCACACACATCCCAAAAGCGGGGAATGAGCCGTGCTATGGTTGTCTTTCCGCTGCCCGAAGACCCAACGAGTGCCACCGTCTGCCCCTCGGGAATGGTAAGGCTGAGGTGGCTGACGGCATCCTTTTCCGCGCCGTCGTATCTGAACGAGACGTCCTCAAAACAAATGTCGCAGGCTTGTGGCATCCGGGGCGTGCCGCTCTCGGGCAGCGGAGCAGTATCGGTGAGTTTCTCCAATCTGTCCACCGCCTCATTGGCAAGGAATAGATTCTGACTGAGATACATCATCTTCATCACATTGGTTGCGATGACCGGTGTGATGACGATAAAGAGAATGAGGTCGGCCACGATGACCGCCACGCTTCCCCCATGCCCAATCAGGATGATACCTACCGGTACGAGGACGAAGGCAAAGGCGTTGATGGCAACGGTATAGGCCGACATAGGCGACCGCCACATCAGCGTGTACTGGATGACAAGGTCGCGATAGCGGATGATGCTGTCGTGGAACCGCTTGAACGAGAAGACCGTCTGCTGGAAAACCTTTACTACCGGAATGCCACGGACATACTCCACCGCCTCGCCGCTCATCTTCTCCTGTGCATCGAGATACATCCGCTGGAAATCGTTGTTCTTGGGATTCATCATATAGCCCATGATGCCGAAGGCACAGATGATTGGCAGCATGGCTGCCAAGCCCAATTGCCAATTGACCGTCAGCAGCAGCACGATGACGCCAACGGGGGCAACGATGCTCCCCGCCACATCGGGCAGGATGTGCGCCACGAAGGTGTGGGTCTGCGCTGAGTCCTCGTCAATGATTTTGCGCATACGTCCCGTGTTCTGCGTGTCGAAGAATCCAAGTGGCACGCGCATGAGTCGCTGCATTGCCTTGCGACGCATGTTGGTTTCGATGCGGAACGCAGCAAGATGCGAGAACATGAGTGCAGCAAAGTAGAGCAGCACGTTTGCCACCGACACGATGAAGGCGGCAAGGGCATAGTCCCATACGGGTGCATCGGCGAGACTGCCCTCCGCGGTGAGCAGCGTGCGCACCACAAGCCACAAAAGAACGAACGGGACGAGCGAGAGCAGTCCGTTGACTGCCGACAGCCCGACGGAGCAGGGCAGCAACCACTTGCGCCCTCCCATGTAAGCTCCTAATCGTTTGAGTGTTTTGAACATATCGTTATTGTATTTTGAATGTTATCCTATGGTTTCATCAGCTCTTTCCAGCCTGCCGTTCCAAAGGCGATGTACTGCATGAGTGCTTGTTTGACTTCCTCCTCACTATATTCCTCGTGTTCCACCAATTCGCAAAAGAGAGTCGTCCAAGCCGAACTGGTGAGATGAATCAGAAATGGGGAGATGTTGGTGTTGATGTGCGGGTATCGTTCCTTCATCAGCCGGAGGTATTCCATACCGACCTTCATCTGGTGGTCAATGATTTTGTTCTTGTATCCCTCCAACGAAGTTCCCTCAGCATTGAAGAGCAACAGCCGCAGCTCGGGGCGGAACTGCTTGACGAGCGTAAGCATCGCCATGATATGATTGATTTGCCGTTGCCGCAAATCGAACACGTCGAGCGAGAGAAATTCCTCATCATTATGCGAGAGGATATAGCGGTCAAGCGCGGTGAGCAATGGCTGCAATACCGCACAAAACAGTGTATCCTTACTATCAAAATAATGATACAGGTTTCCCACAGTCACGCCAGCCTTACGCGCCACGTTTCTAATGCACGTACGCTGCACACCATTTTTGATAAACTCTCTATGGGCAACTTGCAATATACGTTGCTTAATATCTGTCTTCAATGTCTGCATAATCAAATTTTAAGGAAAGAGAATATAATTCATTCATATCGCATGGGTAATCGGTGAGAATACGGTATCTTCAGAACTCCAGTTCCAGACCGATCATCACTTCCTCCGGAGCAAAGTGGATCCCAAAGCCGTCATTGCCGATTTCCCGCTCCTCACCTGTGAAATAGTTTTTCCGATAGCCCGCAAACCCCATGCGCATACAGAGGCACAGTCCTTTTGTCAGGTCCACGCATGCGCCCGGACGCAGTCCTATCTCGAAGCCGTGGTGCTTATCTGTTTTGTTCGGATCGGTTGGAGAGATGTAGTTGTAGCCGATGCCACCGTCTAAGTAGAGGTTGAACGGGCCTTTGTGAAGATAATAGTAGCGCGCGAAAGGCGAAATTTTAAGGGTGTGTGTCTTTTCGCGCTCATTATCGCCACGCTCGGAGTTGAAGGCATAACCCAACATGATGCCCGCGGCCCACGTTTCATTGAAGTGCCAGCCTATCTCGGGGCAGAACTGCAAAGTGGTGGCTTTGGTTTTCGTGTTGTTCCAATAAGTAACGGCACCGCCTATGAACAATCCCTCTTTATGATCGTCTTCTTGAAAAGCCGAAGTGTGTTGCTCTTGCGTCCGGCCGATGAGTGGAACGAGTGATAGGATAAATATAAATAGCTGTTTTTTCATTATCAAAAAGTTTATTGATAGCTATAAGAAAAGTGAACGCCATTCAATCTGACAGGTTAAAAAACGCACTTATCATTTTGATATAATGCGTTTTTTATTTGTAGAATGAACGTTCGGAATGATTTATTCTTTATTATTCCATTTCCACGCTTCATAAGCGAGCGCAATGCTCACTATGACCAGCATAGGATGGATAAAGAGCTGCGGAAGCTCAAAGCTGAATATCAGTTCCGTGCTATGTACCGTACAGAACAGGGCTGTGAAGGCGGCGAGACAGAGATGTACCGTCTTATGCCAGCGCTTGCGGGCATAGAGCGAAAGGAGCAATCCTGTCATTGGTATCGTGAGTGAAACAACGGCCATCAATACGAGCATTGACATCGGTGCTACACCATCGTTATAAACGGCAATGTTGGCATTCCAGAAAAGAGGTATCATGTCAGTCAGAGAATGCGCGGACATGCCTGCGACTATGGCAACCCATAGAATTGAAATTTTAAGATTCTTTTTCATCCTTATATGTTTTTAATTTTGAATGTTTAATTACCGGACGAATCCGGCAGGTTTCCTAATGAAGTGCTGTTCAAAGCGGGACAGCGCTTTTTCTTTTCGAGAAGCATTGTCCCGGTGTGGGACAGCGCTTATTCTTTCATTTAAGAGAATGTGCCAACTTTTTTGATACACCCTCAACTCGTTTAGTCGAGTGAAATCACTTTATAGGCACCACTTGGCGTCTTCACGCTTGGTTGCGTGGAACCCTTCCCTGTTGCCATGTCGTAACGATAAAAACCTATACCATTATCGGTATGTTCCCCAAAATATATGGAATTTCCTACCTTGATGATGGCATTGGCTGCCCAACCGCATGATGCAGGCATAGGAAGTATGCGACCTGTCTTCTTGTTTACGTCAATCTCGTAAGGGACATAACATTTGTTGACGATATAAGTCTGATCGTTGGGATCCTTTACGAGTGAAGGTTTATAGAGGAAAGTGTAGATCTTTCCATTGCCTCCATAAATCATGTACATGCCGTAAGAACCAACCTCTGCACCATCGGTAGTTTGCAAGCTCATGTAGAAGTCTTTGTCAAAATCTGTTTCTCCCTTTTTGATGCGCAACAATCCGTCTTTGTAGCCCTTACCCGGCATAAACTGACACATCATTGCCGCACGAGGTCCCGTGTTGAAATAGATGTTACCGGCTTCATCCATAACAGGCGATGTATGTCCGACCATACCGAGACTCGTTGCACGATCATCCTTTATAACCTTTTCCACCTTATCGGTAGCCACGTCAATGACAGCTACTTGAGCAGGCGTTGCAAGGATTTCCTTCATAGACTTTGCTTGGTTGAGAGGCAGGAACAGCTTGCCGTCACGCACGATTCCATTGCCACCATCCGGGTCTTTATCGCCTTCTGCATAAGGGGACAGGTCTATTTCTTTCGTTACACTCATCGTGCTTGGATTGAACACGATAAGTTGTCCGCGGCTTGCACATGTGACTGCATAAGCTTTGGTATCATTCGCAAATATGATTTCAACCACATTGGGTGAACCCGGGAAGGAAAGAGAACCCACAGGATGAGAAGACAGTTGTCCATTTGCGTTTACTTCATATTTGTGGAGAGTTTGCTCACCACCATAACCATACATAGAACCGGACTGGAGATAAACATACTTTCCTCGTTTTTCCATGAAAAGGTGTCCTGAGGGAAGCGTTATAGCTTTGTTGTATGACACGGACGTACCTTCGTTGAAATTCTCGAAACTGGTGATGAAGAAACTGTTGTCTGATTGTGCAGACATTAGGAAATGATGCTTCTTTTCAGACTGTGGATGGTCGTCATTGTTTTCTGAACAAGATGACACTGTTGCTGCAAACAGCAGGGTAAGACAAGGCAGTACCCAAAAGATTTTTTTTGCTTTCATGCTTTTTACTTATGTTTATATTTAGTTAATAATATATTTTATCTTCAAGTGAAATGTGCGCCTTTCCATCGGATAGCGAAATTCTGCCCAGTTTTCACGGTTGAGTAGGTTCCGTATCTCAAAGCTAAGCTGGCAATGTTTGTTGAAAGAATGGTGAACGGCAACGTCCCAACTGTATCTTGCCGGTATAAGCATTGTATTGTTATTGCTTGCTTCCCAGTTGTAGCTGAATTCTTTGGTAAATCCGAACGTAGAGGCAAAGGCTGAAGAAGAAGTCTTGCCCAGCAAACCATCTTTGTGCAGGTGTAATCCGACGTTGCCAAACAGATAAGGCATATTGGGGATTCGGTAGCGGTAGTGAAAATTTTCTCCGCCGCCTACGGCATCCTTTCTCATGTCGCGGGCATCTTGCCATGTGATATTTCCCTGTATGTCCAGCCAGCGGTTCAGCTTGCTGTCGATTTCCATGTCCATCCCCATCACCCGGACTTTACCGATATTGTCATAGGCCATGTTCATGGAGCTATACATCAGTTTTATCATGTCTTTTGCACTCATGTAGAATGTGTTTACCCCGATTCGTACCTGTGGATAATACCGGGCATCGCTAAGCCATATCGCACCTGCATTGATGTTGAAACTACGCTCAGGACGAAGTTTCTCGGACGGGAGGAGCAACACTCCGTCACCAAACAGCTCATCGGCTATGGGCATTCTGACGGTTGATTGTACGGAGGCTTTCAGTGTCAAGGCATTATCCGGAAGTAGATGAAATGCCATTGCCTCGCTCCAGCCAATCATCGTACTGTGGATGGTCGATGTTTTAAGTTTATCTTGCAACATGATAGCTTCGGCAAACGGAAGGACTTCCGAGTGGTGATTAAAAAGTTTTACTCCTATTTCGTTGGTAAATTTACCACTGTTTAGATTCAATTTATGAGACAATCCGGATACTATGGCGTGTACCGTACTTGGGTATCCGCTTGTAGGCAGACGCGAGTATTGGTCGGCAAGTTCGTCTTTTGGCTTCTTTCTCCCATAGCGGTAATTGGTGTTCCATGTAATAAATTGAGTATCGCCAATCTTATAAGTCAGGTTGAGTAATTCACGAATGGTAGTATGCCTGTCATGTGAATCGTTTGGAACAGAGCCAATCTCTCCGCGTCCTGAACCGCTTGGGAATCTGTTACCTATGAAATCGTAACAATAATGTGAAGTATCTACTTGATTGACGAGACTAAGACCAACAATGGAATGTAGTTGTGCGGTGAGTTTACCGTTTAAGAAACTTTTCTCAAGACTCAGTGCCGCATTGGCAGAACGTGTCCGCGTAAAGGCATGCTGAATATTATTTTGCACGTTCATCAATCCCCCTTGTATCTCTTTGCGATAGTAGTCGGCACTCAATGTGATGTCAAATCGGTCGAACCATAATTGTTGGCTGCTCACACCCACGTTGAAACCTCCATGTGTGTACGCATCATGGTCACGGTGGATGATACGTCCCAATTCAAAAGGAGAAGAAAAACTATAATTGTTTTTAGCATAGTTCATCGTGGCACCGGCATGGAAAGCTGTCGAGGTCTTGCCAATATATTGCTTCAGTTGCAGACTGCCGATATAGGTATTGTATGATGCTACCTCAAATGCCATTTCCAAATGATTTTTGTTGAAGTCTTTCAGTCGGATGTTCACGGCACCGCCTAATCCGTCACCTCCCAGCCATGCCGGGATGATGCCTTTGTATATCTCCACTTCATCTACCATATCAAGAGGAATGCTGCTGAGTTGAAATTCATCGGAATTTCCCATAGGCATACCATTGATAAAGATACCGACACGCTTACCGTCCATCCCTTGTACGATGATACGTGAAGCATTACCCAGTCCGCCTTGTTGAGCCACTTTGATACCTGCAGCATTGTCAAGAATTTCGTTTAAGGTTGCAGTCTTGTATTTAAGAGACTGACTGTCTATAATGGTGACTGCAGATGGAACTTCACGATGCTTTTGCGCCTTGCTTTTTCCCAACACTACGACATCAGATAAGATATTGTTTAATGGCTGCAATTCCACATTACAGCAAATGCTGTCATTGATGTATGATTTTTTATTGAGTAGTATGTTACGGCTTTTATATCCTACATATTGAACTATGATCCGCTTGCTGCTTTTTGAAGGAAGTTCCATTCTAAACACACCTGCATGATTTGAAATTGTGCCGATATTAGAGTTTTCTAAAATAATAGAAGCTCCATCTAACGGCAGGTGAGTTTGCTCATCCGTAATTTGCCCATAAACGATTTTTTGAGCTAACATATTCTGCCATGTGAATGAGAAAATTAGCACCAATAGGAAGTTGTGAAAAATATTTTTATTACTCATGATTACTATTTAAAGTCCATTATTCTTTTGCAAAAAGTACTTGTTCTATTCTTTTTCTCAAAAATGAACAATAGTTAGTTTTGTTCACAAAAAAAGCGCACCATTCTATGATGAATGATGCGCTTCTATGCT
>CAJPPF010000119.1 GCA_905372445.1 uncultured Prevotella sp.
GTAATTAAATCGTGTCATATATCCTATAGCATCTTTATTATAAGAATTATATAACACTGCATATACTCCTTTGAAACTATAATTTAATTCTGCATTATGGGCGAGAGTTGGTCGCAAACTTGCATTGCCCGACACATAATCAGTCGTAGTAGTATAGTATTTATACGGATTCAAGTCAATAAAATTAGGTCTCGTTATACCCATGGAATAAGCAATGGTGAAGCGACATGCTGTTGATGGATTCCAACTTAAATTAATAGTTGGGAATAAATGGCAATAAGTGTCGCTGTTTCTCTCACTGTTCACACGCTGATACCCCTTGATATGAGTATTCTCATAGCGAAGTCCAAACTTCCCGAAAAGAGAATTTGTAAGATTCCTTTCCATACTTACATAAGCTGCCATTGTGTTTTCGTAGTAATCGAAAATATCGTTTTGCATAGTATTTGTAATCAAAGCATTGCCTTTAAGTTTCTTGATTTCCAGTTCCGTATTATTACCTATGCCAGTAAAAGCCAATCCTGTCTCCATGCGAAAGACGTTAAGGGGCAACACTGCATCCAGCTTCACTGAATGGATATGATATTTGTTGTCACCATTGTTTGTCAGTCTTGTGTCTATGTTGTTTCCTATTGTCGACACATCTGAAAAGCTCTTCGTTCGTTTATCGAAATAGTTGTAAGTGACATTAAGGCTTTTCCCTTTTGAATCCAAATTCCAATCAGAAAAAGCTGTAAATGTAAACGAGTCATTTGGTCGAGTTGGTGAATTGTTTATAGACCTGTATGTTGCATCCATATCTGTAGTGATATCATACAGACAGCTATTCAACCTATTTGTATAGTAATTGAAAATTACACCAGCACCTAACTCTTCTGTGAATTTGTATTTGAATAGACCGTTAGCTCCTAGAGTTCTATTAGTGTAATCAGTAGAACGATTGGATGTTTTTATATAGTCCACAAACGTATATGTACGATTTAAATCGTTGATACCTTTTGTGTCATTCCAACTTGCATCTGCCGATAGCTCTACCTTGCGTGTTGTATGCGACATGTTTCCGCCAACAAGATAGCTGAACGACTCGCGCGCATTTCCATTCGCCCATATATTTCCACGTGAGCCTAAAGACTCATTAACTGATGTTATGCTTATATATGCAACACTATTCCCAGCGGCATATTTTGCAGGAGGAGTAGTAAACACTTCTATTTTCTCTATACCATTAGCCTGCAGATTCTTCAAACGCGCAACTATAGCTTCATCAGACATCTCCAAAAGATGACCGTCTACAATGTACTTTACTTGATTTTTTCCAGCGACAGATACCATATCATTTATTACTGACACGCGTGGAATACGGTCAAGCACTTCTATGGCATTCATACCCTTAACGTATTGATCGTTCTTTGTCAAGTAAATGATTCTATCGGGAGCTTGCTTTACCACAGTACGTGAAGCAACAATTACGACTTCATTAAGTTGAAGCAACTTATCCCAGTCGGAAGTAATAGAATCATTTGCATTCTGAGCGTTCATAGTTATTGGAAATAGTAATATTCCCAACAATGCAATAACTGATTTCATATATCTCATTCTTTAATGAGTTATTTAAATGCTTTTTCTTTACCTTGGATGAAGAAAAATCCTCCGCCAAATCTGTCACGTTGTAAGCCTATGTATATTACTTCACCATTATTGACTATCTGAAGTGAGGTATATCGTTCATCCTCTCCTTGATAGTCGGAATAGTCTTTTGAGCGCGGCCTGTCTTTTTCTATGGCTTCGGCTATAGCGTGAATTATCTTAGGATTGTTCTTAATCGTAATACCTCGATAATAGTTACCGTTGGTTTTATAGATGGAAATAGTAACATTTTTGTTATTGTTATATCTTCCATCAAATAATCTTTCCACATTTAATCGTGGAGGCTTAGCATAAACTGTAATCGTTACGATTACCATGAAAAAAAGAATTAAAAAACGCTTCATTGTTTACGATTTTGATGATTCATAAAATATTCTACCCTCTTTTGCTCTGTTGCCTGTTGTACTTCTAATGCCTGCATGAAAGATTTCACTTTCTGTTCCTCTTTCTCAGCCATTTTTTTTGCCATTTTTGAGGTCAGTTGTTTTCCCTCATCATAGGCAATAAACACTGTGCCGTCATCATTATTAAACTCGTGGATTTGTAACAGAGCAAAAACACCTATCAGTATTGCCACACTTGCAGCAATCCTCAATGACCAAACACTAAGCGTCCGGACTTTTCGCGACCTATGGTGTATGGACATATCAGAGAATTTTACCTGATACGACAATTCCATTAACAGCCTAGTTTCATCAATCAACTCAGAGTTTAAACGTGTACTAAACAGTATATATTCCAGTTCTGCTTCTTCCTGTACAGATAACCGGCAATCATTATAAAGCTGGCATAGCGTCTCAAATTCATTAATGCTTAAATCATCTATCCGTTTCATTTATTCAGTCTTTTATAATGTTCACGTATCTTTTTGCGAGCACGACTCATGTTCATCCTCACAGCTTCTACTGACATGGATAACTCTTCTGCTATCAGTTCGTAATCATATCCTTCATGTGTCACTAAATTAAAAATCTGCTGTTGAAGAGGGGACAAGTCTTTACTTAAAAGATTTTCCAGATTCTTTATGTCCTCTGTCTCCATTGTGTAATAAAGTAATTTGGAAGTCCTTGAATCTTCAATAGACTGCATCTTAGCCTTTCTTAATTTGTCGATACACACATTGCGAAGAGCACATACGAGTTTGTTCTTCGCTTCGTTATCGTCTGAAATATTACCTTTAGATTTGAGTTTCAACCACGTATCTTGTAGTGCATCTTTAGCATCCTCATCGTTTGAAAGATACTTCAAAGCGATGTGGTGCAACTTACTGCGCAAGTTTAAGAACGAGGATGTCAATATGTCGTGTCCCATTTAATATTGATACGATTTATTCCAATAAACATAACATCTAACATTAAAAAAGTATGCAGATAATTCCTCTGAAGATAATGTATGTAATTTATCAACCATACTAAACTCAAATCAGCCAATGACTTTTGGTTTAAATCAATGGCTGATATGGATAAGTTCTTTTATCTCCAGCTCCACACGATAAAGCCTGGCTGGATGCCAGGCTTTATCTTTTTCCAAGACTGTATCTTAGAATGCGAATATCAATGGCAGCACTATTGTCATCACTATACCTATGGCTATCTGCAACGGAAGTCCTACACGAACATAATCTATGAAGGTGTAACGTCCTGCCTTCATCACAAGTGCATTGGGTGGTGTAGAGAAGGGAGAAGCAAAGCACATGCTCGCACCAAGCGTTACGGCAAACATAAACGAATACGGACTTACGCCTATCTGTTGCGCAGCCACAAGGGCGATAGGCGCCATAAGTACCGCGGTGGCTGTGTTGCTGATAAACATCGTGATAAGCGATGTAGTGAAATAGATTCCTGCCAGCAGAGCATAAGGACCCAGCGCCCCCAGACTACTTACAAGTGTTTCCGACACAATCTGCGACACGCCGGTCTTCTCCAATGCTGTCGACATTGGCATCATAGCACCGATAAGAACAATGCTTTCCCAATTTATTGTCTTATACGCTGCATCAACGCTACGGAAACAGCCCGAGAATATAGTCAGCAACGCTGCTATAAGAACGGCAGTGACAGGCGCCATAGGAATGAAGTCGAGCACCATCATTGCTATCATCAGCAGCATAATGACTGCAGCCACAGGAGCTTTATAATCAAGCAGCACTTTCTCTACTTTCCTATCAGGATGACCTAAGACCACCCAGTTGTCGTTCTCATAATTCATTTGCAGAAGCTTGTCCCAATGACCTTGCACAAGGAGTATGTCGCCATTGCGCAGACGATGCTCAGTGAGGTCTTCCATTATATACTCCTCGTCACGTCGTATACCGAGTATATTCACCGAATAGTCCTCGCGTAGCCTTGAGTTCTTGATGCGCGTACCCACTAATTGCGACGTCGGTAATACCACAATCTCTGTGATACCGATGCTGTAGAAGTCCAGTCCCTCACCATGTAGATTCACGAGATGATAGTCTTTTGCCAGGCGATTCATACCTTCTTCGTCGCCATAGAAATATATTATGTCTTCATGGTTTATTCTCGTATCTGCCCATGCCATGTTCTGACTGATATCGCGGCTTAAAGCATTGCGTTTCTCATTGCGAATCTCGAGAATTGTCAGTCCGTAGTTGTTATGCAGGTCAAGTTCACCGACTTTCAATCCCGATAAACTGTCAGCACTGCTGCCCACACCATATTTATATAACTTATCCGGCAGTTGGTATTCCTCTGCCAGTTCATCCAAGCTTTTTTCCTTATTCTGCATCTGCTGCTTATCCTTCTTCTTTATCAGCATCAGGCTCATCGGCAGCAGTATCGCAACGCCCATTGCTATCACGATAATGCCGACGGGGAGGAAAGAGAAAAATGCCAGCGGAGCGAATCCGTTGTCCTCGAGCGTCTCACTTATCACAAGGTTCGGTGGCGTACCAATTAGTGTCAGCATTCCACCAAGACTTCCTGCAAACGCCATCGGCATAAGCAGACGTGAGGAGCGGATGCCCGAACTGGCAGCCATACTAACAATGATAGGCATCATTATCGCCACTGTGCCGGTATTGCTTACGAAAGCTCCGATAACGGAAGTGGCAAGCATCACGAGTACGAATGCACGCATCTCATTGCCTTTTGCCAGTTGTGCTATATTGTTGCCTGCCGACTGCGCCAGACCGGTCTGCAAGATGGCTCCACCGACAATAAACAGTCCGATCATCATGATGACTATAGGCGAAGAGAATCCGCTCAAGGCTTCACTTGTGGTGAGCACACCTGTAGCTGTAAGCACCATAAGGGCAGACATGGCAACAATATCGCCACGCACTCGCCCCCAGGCAAACATAGCGATAGTAACAATCAATACTATTATTGTCAGTATCATAAATAAATAATCTTAGTCACTTGCAAAGGTAATGAAAAAAACTGATAATAACTGACAAGCGGAATATTATTTACCGTCCTTCCGAGAAATGGCAGGCAAAAGAATGACGGCGCCAATACCGGCACCGTCTTACATCGGTTGATGTCTGGTTATTATGTTTGATTGCCAAAGGCAGAACGTAACGAATCACGTCTCTTCGGCTTACGTCATTTATAAACCCGAAAATAATATATCGGTAGATGTAAAGAAAGTCTTTATAGAACAACTTTCCTCATACCAGTGTATATTATTAAGGTATTTTTTCTTACACAGGCTGGAAGAAAAAGCTTTACCGGAAACTAACACCTTTGAATGTTCCTTTGACAGGGAAAGGCATCTTTCCAACCTGATAGTTGTTTTCCAACTCAATATAACCTGTGTCAGTCCTACGAACAACCACACGGCAGACATAGCTGTCCATCACATAGTCGCCATCCATCGTATTAGACTTGAAGTGGAACGGGATTTTATCATCCTTATATGCCTTCACGAATGCCTTCTCTGACTCTACGTAAGGAATATTAGGAATAGTGTATGTCCCTACAACGATTGTGCCGAGCAGAGTATTTTCATAGCTTATCTGCGGTACAATAAGGTTTATTGTCCCGTCTGCATTGGCTGTCACCTGATACCCCACAGTCTTATTGCTTGCATACGACTGACTGGCAACAGATATGTTATCAGTACCTTCGTATATGCCTTGCGTAGCGTAGTTTAGCGGCTCTGACTTTGCATATACCCAGTTGATGATTGTGTCGCCCATGCTACCGGCTATGATCTTGAAGTTGGTCATGCTGCCTTCAATCTTTGCATCGTAGATATCCGTCTCGTCTTGCATTGGTCTGGCTATCGTCAACACACCCTTGCCTGAGATATTACCATGGTCAATTACGATATCGAAATATCCCTTGCTCCACTCTCCGCCCTTGAATATGCAACTAACCTTGCCTGTGGGAGTATTGTAAACCGACACCTTGGCTCCATAACCATAGTATTGGTTCTGGTTCTCCTTTGTTGAAAAAAGAATATAACCCATGAACTCGCGGAGGAACTTAGGCTGGTCCTTATCAGCACCAAACTCTATTTTCTCTATTTGATTTGATTTGAGCAAAATCTTTGTTCCGTCAGTCTTGCTGATCGTCACTGTCTGTGCATTGATATTGGCTGCAGCAACAAAAACTGCAGCTATTAAGGTAAAAAACTTCTTCATTATCGTTTTATGAATTTAAATGTCCGTGATGTTGTCTTTACTATGAATATACCATTCCGATTGTTGAGAGGTATCTCTACTTTGCCCTCCGCTGATGCCTTTGCACTGCCTACGACCAATCCACCGACATCGCATACGGTAACGGCACTTCCGGGTTGCAGACCTTCAGCCATAAGGCTTGAACCAATGTTGAACACCGGTTCGTACGCTACAGACGTGATGTTGTTAATCGTGGGATTCTCCAACATGAAAGCGCGATACTCTGTAATAGGATACTCGACAGTCTGCTTTGTGGTAATAATCATCAGCGCAGTAGAGGTTAACACTACCTTCGGTTGCTCGTCGATAGCAAAGAAAACAGACTCGCCATCTTCATTAGTAACCTTCACATAGTCAGAGGCTGCACTTGGCAAGGCTGCACCTACAGCCAGCAACATGAGGATAATAATTCGTTTTAGTTTGTACATTCCTTTATAATAATATAAACGGTTATTGTGATTTTTCAATTTGCAAAATTACTAAAAAAAGGAAAAAACTACAATCCATATTTATAAGGATTTTATGAGATTACTGTTGTTGGATAGTGCAAAAGGCGGCAGCCTTGCTCGGCATGAGCAAACGTTATGGTTTGATTGCCAAGGCGGGACGTGATGAATAATTGCTTGCTTATAAAGACGAAACGTGATAAATCACGTCCCTTCTATGTTGCAAACCAAATAACTGGCAATCTTTT
>CAJPPF010000120.1 GCA_905372445.1 uncultured Prevotella sp.
CCGAGAGCCATCAATAGACACAGAGGAAGGTAGACACTGCAAACATAGTAACTACACGTTTCATCCTATTCGACTCATTGCTATAATTTGTTTATCAGACACCAATAATGTAAAATAACAGATAATAAAAATCCCCGTCAGGAAAATTTCTTGACGAGGATTGAATTATATTCTATTTACCTCTGTATTCTTAGTATGCAGGATTCTGTTTCAGTGCACCGTTTGACTTTGACACCTGCTCGCTTGGGAATGGGAATGTCATCATTTTCTCTTCATAGCTACCGGTCTTCACTGTTGAAGGATCGCCGTAAGGAGCAATGTAGAATGGTGCTTTTGGATTCTCTCTGTCGCCCCAGCGATATTCGTTGGCGATTTTCTCAGGTCTGAGGTTTGTAGGTGTCATTTTCACAGAACCGTTGCTCTCTTGCTTTTCATAGAAATTATTGTCTGAAAGGTTCAGGTAGATGCACTTTATATCACTCTCGTCAGATGTCTTCTTGCTGAGGTATCCATCATATTCCACTCCGTCAACTTTCATTCTGAGGAAATGATAGCGTACGCGCGGATTTGCATTCAGTTCCTTTTCTGCAAGTGCTTTTATAACAGCGTCGCCACTCTTATGCCAACGTTTGAGGTCGAAAGCATGGTCGGTGAACTCGAATGCGAGCTCTACTCTGCGCTCGTGATACACGTCAGCCATTGTTGCGGTGTGGTCCAAAGACTTCACATTGGCACGGTTTCTTACTTTGTTAATGTCAGCCGTGCCGTCCTGTCCCTGCATTATCTTTGCCTCTGCACGCAGCAGTAGACAATCAGCAAAACGAATAAGGGGCACATTCAAGCGAGCTGTGGGCCAGTCGCCATTTGGATTCACGTAGCCCATGCCTTTGTCAAGGTCCTGCGTTGCATTATTGCGACCAAAAGGTTTCATGTACTTGTTAATCATGAAACCTGCCTCTACATCGGATACGGAGAAGAATTTACGTGTCTCGCCGAAGAACTGGAACTCCTGGTTGTACTCAAGTACGGAGCGTATCTTCCTTATATTGCCTTTTGCAGGGTCTATGAGGTTGCTGTCATCTTGGGTAAACTGCTCATATATATCGTATGATGGCTTAATTTGTCCCCAGCCGTTGAAGATGCCCCATCCTTTATTTTCGAGCACAACACCGGGAAATTCGCATCCGCCTCCGTTGGTACCGCCATTTGATGGCATTGAGAAGAGATACTCCGTGTTGTCCCATTGTGTCATGTCGTCAGTGAAGTTCTGTTCATAGTCGTTGCACAGAGCGCGACCGTATGTGGTCTCGAGCTTATCGACAGAGGCAACAACATTTGCCCATTGGCTCTTGTCCCAGCATGCCCAGTAAGCATAAACGCGTGCCATGTAACCTACTGCTGACACTTTCTGTGCCCGACCGAAGTTGGCTGCGTCGTAGCTTGAAGGCAGGAGTTTCTCGGCATTCTGAAGGTCTTCGATGATGAGACGATAGTTGTCGATTACTGTCTTCTTCTGTTCAGGTATGGAATAGTCATATCCGTCAGGGTAGTCCTCATACTTTGTGAAAGGTACGCCTAACTTGTCTGTTCCATAGCGGTAAGCAATATAGAAGTGGTAGAGGGCGCGCATGAAGTAAGCTTCGCCAAGAGTACGTGTCTCTATTGCGCTGAGAGTTCTCTGTTTTTGCTTTTTCAGCAGTGATTCTACAATCCAGTTTGCGCGTGCCCCGTGCTTGTAGCTCTGCTCCCAGAAGCCACGCAGCGGTGACTCGTCGCCTGTATATTTCATTGTCGCCAATGTAGGATATGAGCGTGTACGTCCCCATACTATATCTGTTCCTGCAGCCTGCTCCCAGAATATCTCACGTCCGAACATGTTCTCCTGTGCTAAGCGTGAATATACGCCGTCCATTGCGTCAATAGACTGCTGGTCAGTATTGAAATAAGCCTTTGGGGAATATTCGCCCTCTGACTTAGTGTCGAGGAAGTCGGTACATGATGTCATTGACAGAGCACCAACGATGCTTATTGCTGATAATATATATCTTTTCATAATATCCGGTTTTAATACTTTCTACTATAGTTCTCTTATTTCTTCTTTAAATTATCAATATGTAATCTTTACACCGAAAGATATAACTCTTGATACAGGGTATTTAAGAGTGTCGTACCCTCCGCACTCAGGGTCCATGCCTGAGTATTTTGTTATAGTAAGGAGGTTCTCGCCTGAGATATACGCAGTAAGGGTCGACATGCGCTCGGCGAAGTGAGTACACTTACGAAGGAGATCGGTGAAGTTGTAAGATACCGTGAGGTTCTTAAGACGGAGATATGATGCATTCTCGAGGAAGTAGTCGGATGCTGTAGTCCAGTTTCCGTTGGCATCAGTCTTGCTCAGACGAGGAATATTGCTGCCGGTATTGCTTGTGCTCCATGCCTTAAGAATCTCTGATGAGCGGTTGAATCCATTCTCTACATCTGAGAGAATCATGCTCTTTGCCGGGTAGTATACCTGTGCTCCGGCAACTCCTTGAAGCATCAAATCTACAGAGAGATTCTTCCATGACATGCCTCCTGAAAGTGCGAAGGTGTATTTAGGAGTTGCTGAACCGCAGTACTGACGGTCAGCGTTTGTGATAGCATTATCCTTGTCGTAATCAACGAACCAGAGATCGCCGAGCTCTGCATTTGGCTGTGCCTTACGTGCTTCGGCAAGATCTGCCTCTGTCTTGATGATGCCTTTGGTCTTTACGAGGAAGAATTGGTTCAGCGGACCACCTACTGTTGTGCGGTAGCACCAAGGCAGTGAGCGCCATTCGCCACCACCAGACCACACGCCGTCAGTACCATCGTCTTCTTTGATACCTGTACTTGTGACCTCATTCTTCAACCAAGCGAAGTTTCCTGCGACATAGTAGTTTATATCCTTGCTTACTTTGTCGTGCCATCTTGACTGAAGCTCTATACCATAGTTCTTTATCTCACCCTGGTTGACGAGCATTGGGTCTACGCCGATAGTGTTAGGCCAGCCGGTGGTTGTCTCCTGTATGAGATTATATGTGCGCTTGTTGAAGTAATCTGCACTGATGTCGAGACGGTTGTTCAGCATCGTAAGGTCAAGTCCGAAGTCTATCTGCTCTGATGTTTCCCATGTAAGATCGTTGTTGAGTGCCTTTGAAGGGAAGATGAATGTTCCGTACATCGAACCGGTTGCTGCACCGTAGAAAGCCTGCTCATTCCATACAGATGTACTGTAGTTGTTAATCTTATAGTTCATCTGAATAGAACCGAGGTTACCTACGCGACCCCATGATGCACGGAGCTTAAGCAGGTTGATGGTGCTTTTCAGAGGTTCGAAGAACTTTTCGTTAGAGATCTTCCATGCCGCAGTGACAGCAGGGAAGTCACCGTGGTTCTTTTTCTTCGGCAGACGGCTTGCATAGTCGCGACGCCATGAAGCGGTGAAGAAGTAGCGGTCGGCGTAAGAATATGCACCACGTGCTACGAAAGCGACGTTGGCGTCAGGACCTGACAAACCGTCACCGTAAGAGGAGAGTGTATTTGCCATTGCAAGATACTGTAGTCCGGCAGACTCATCATCGAATCCGTTGGCAGACAGATCAAAGTATCTGCCCTCAAAGCGATTGGCTGTAGTAGAGAGCAGCAGACCGACGGTGTGAGCACCGAATGTATTGTCGTAGGTGAGAGTATTCTCTGTCTTCCATTCCGTGTCACGGTATGTGTATTCGTAAAGCGTATTCTTCAGGTTTGGCTTTCCTACCTCATTGCGTATAGGAGTGAAGCTCTTACGGAAATTGTAGCCCAGCCAGTAAGAGAGTCGGCTTGTGAACTTCAGTCCGGGTATGACGTCGTGAATCTGAAGTGTTGTTGTAGAGAATGTTTTTGTTGTACGATCGAATATGTTGTTGGCAGTGAGCATACGTACAGGATTCACTGCATCGCCGTGTATGGATGCAAATGTTCCTGCATACTCTGGTGCCACTGTTCCGCCGTATGTCCCGTCTTCATTGTACACAGCAGCACTCTGTGGCATATAGATTGACGAAAGGATTACACCTGTATAGGCAGATGTGTTGTCTACCGAGCGGCTCTTGATATTGTTCCAGTTGAAGTCCTCGCTGATGCTGACCCACTTGTTGATATTGAAGTTGCCGGTATAGTGTAGGTTGTAATTCTTGTTATATGTATTGATGAGCACACCCTGGTCATCGTTATATGCGAATGTGACACGGTTCTGTGCTACGTCATTACCGAAATTCAGACCTACATTGTGTCGCTGATATGACGCGTTGCGGAAAATCTCGTCGGTCCAGTCAGTGCGTTGTGTCTTAATGTATTCGTCGAAGGCGGCATTTCCTGAGTTGCCGCTCCAGCCTGCCGGAAGAGCCACTCCAGCTGCAGCGTATGACTGCTGGCGCATGGTTATCTGGTCCTGTGCGGAAAGACCGTGGATTAAGTTCGTTGCTGTGCGAACACCTACTGTTCCCTCGTATGTGAGCTGTGCGCCTTGGGTCTTCTTTGCACGCTTTGTTGTCACGAGCACGCAACCGCCGGCACCTGATGTGGCTCCATAGATAGCTGCTGAAGCGGCATCCTTTAGGACAACGATTGATTCAATGTCGTAAAGTGAAGGAATTGGCGCTCCTGGCACACCGTCGACAACCCAAAGCACGTTGTCGCCGTTCTTTGAACCCTGACCACGTATTACCAGACTTGGTGTAGCGGTAGGATCGCCACTGGTCTGCTGCACAGTGACGCCTGCCAACTGACCTTGCAGCATACTCTCTGTTGATGTGACAGGGCGAACAGAAAGTTTTTCAGGCTCGCCGACCACACCTACTGATGCGGAGAGGTCTTGCTTTCTCTGTTGTGCACCATAACCTAATACTACCACCTCGTCAAGGTTGCTCGCATCTTCCTGCATAATTATGTTGATGTTGCCGCCGGCTTTCACTTCTTGTGTAGAACAGCCGAGATAACTGATGACAAGCACATCATTTGGCTTGCAAGATAGTGTAAAGTTTCCGTTAATGTCGGTTACTGTTCCCATTGTTGAACCTTTTACCACAACACTTGCTCCTACGATAGGTTCACCTTGGGCGTCTTTTACGATACCTTTTGCGGTGTTTGTCTGTGCAAAAACCACACCATAGCCTGTATGGCTTATTTGTGGAACAAACACTGAGAACATAGAAAGTGCAACTACATAGAGTAATTTGCAACTCCAACTACTTGAGATCTTGATTTCTTTCATTCTTGTTCAATTTAGGTTTTACATTATTATTGATAATAGTATTTATTATTTTTCTCTTTTGATAGATTGTTCTGCTTCTTCCTTTTGCGAAAAGCATATACGCCGTTCTCGCAATTTCATGTCGAGACCTTGTGAATATATTTGTAATTTCAGCAAAGCTCAATGCAAATATATCTTTTTTGTTTCACACGTGCAACATTTTTTATACTTTATTTTTCGGTATACCTGAAAAAAGAGTTAAATGCATGCTTGTTTTACTTCAAATCGTTAAATAGATTCATAACTGCTTTCGTCTGACAAGATATCACACAAATGGTCGGAAAAAAAAGTAGGAAAACTTTTCTTTGTTGATAATAAAAACGCACTGCGCTCTATTGACCTATTTGGCATTAAATGCGAATCTTTGCTAAAAACGACTGTAATATTTTGATTTACAAGGATAATTTATTAACTTTGCCTCTGCAAAGTGACATAAAGAGACTTGTTTCAGATAATACACTTAATTAAATAAATATCAAGATTATGGTAAATTACAAAGAATTAGGACTTGTGAACACTCGTGAGATGTTCAAAAAGGCTATTGCTGGCGGCTATGCTATTCCAGCATTCAACTTTAATACACTTGAGCAGATGCAGGCTATCGTTCAGGCTGCTGTAGAGACAAAGTCGCCTGTTATCATGCAGGTTTCAAAGGGTGCCCGCGATTACGCTAACGGTACCATACTCCGTAACCTCGCCAAGGGTGCTGTGGAATATGCTAAGGAACTCGGCTGCGAGAAGCCTGAGATTGTGCTTCATCTTGACCATGGTGACACATTCGAGTTGTGCAAGGATTGCATCGACAACGGTTTCTCTTCTGTAATGATCGACGGTTCACACCTTCCATTTGAGGAGAATATTGCTCTTGCTAAGAAGGTTGTTGATTATGCTCACCAGTTTGACGTTACCGTTGAGGCAGAGCTCGGTGTGCTTGCAGGTGTTGAGGATGAGGTTTCTGCAGAAGAGTCACACTACACACAGCCAGAGGAAGTTATAGAATTTGCTACTCGTACAGGTTGCGACTCACTCGCAATCTCTATCGGCACTTCTCATGGCGCTTACAAATTTACTCCGGAGCAGTGTACTGTTGATCCAAAGACAGGTCTTCTCGTACCACCACCACTCGCGTTCGACATTCTCCATGCTATCGAGGAGAAGCTTCCCGGATTCCCTATTGTGCTCCACGGTTCTTCTTCTGTACCACAGGAGGAGGTTCAGACTATCAACAAGTATGGCGGCAACCTTCCTAACGCTATTGGTATTCCTGAGGAGCAGCTCCGCGAGGCAGCCAAGTCAGCAGTATGCAAAATCAACATAGATTCTGACTCTCGTCTTGCAATGACTGCAGCTATCCGTAAGCATTTAGCTGAGCATCCGGATCACTTCGACCCACGTCAGTATCTGAAGCCTGCTCGCGAGAACATGAAGAAGCTGTATATACATAAGATTATGAATGTGCTCGGCTCTAACGATAAGCTTTCTTAATTCGATAGCAGTCGATAAATTATTAAGGGATGCCCTCTGTGGTGTCCCTTTTTTATTGCGTGTTTTCCTGTTTTCAAAGCATATAAACCCTAATCGGTCATTAGACCGCATTTGCTTAGATTTGTTATTATCGTCATGCTTCCTTACTGCTTTCGTCCGCTTGCCGACATCTGCGCTGTCATTTCA
>CAJPPF010000121.1 GCA_905372445.1 uncultured Prevotella sp.
TGGGGCGTATCAAACCAGCATCTTAGAGAGATGGCAGCTGAATACCCTATCGGCTACGACCTTGCCATAGCACTTTGGAAAAGTGAAGTGCGTGAATGCAAGATACTTGCAACACTGTTGATGCCGGCAGATGCAATGTCACGTGAGGTAGTGGATATATGGATGGAGCAATTGCCTAATCAGGAGATAGGCGAGCAGTTGGTTTTCAATCTCCTGCAGCATGTCGACTATGCCTCTGTGCTTGCCTACGAGTGGATGGCAAGCGATAATGAACTTTATCTGATATGTGCATATACGTTGCTCGGACGATTGTTTATGCTTGGTAGAGAACCAAATGAACGGGGTATAAACGAGTTTCTTGATCAGGCTGGTGTTGCCCTGCACTCTTCATCTACAGCGGTGCAACATGCTGCAATGAATTGTGTGATTCGTTTTGCCGATCTTGGCGAACACTACGACAACATTGCGAAACAAGCTATGGGAAACCTTGGATTTGATTTCCTGTAATTATTTGAACTATTGGTGTCCTGTAAAAACTGATTTAAAGTTCTGCAAGCCTTTATTTATCGGCACTACAGGTACGTATAGCCAACATGGGGCTTACTTTTTGTTTCAAATAAAAACATTCCTTTTAGCTGTGTGTCTTCAATGAGCCGAGGGTCGGCATTTGCCGGCATGCGTAGGGGCGTGATTTATCACGTTCCGTCCTGACAATCTGCTCCACAAGCAGCAGAAATCAGTTAGAAATCTATTGAGCGATTTATTTGCTCCCAACAGGCTGTTTTGCTGAAAAACTGCAATTTTTATGTTCCCGACGGCGATTTTCATCAAAAACCTGCAGGTTCTGAGCTCCTGACGGCGATTTCTGTCAAAAACCTGCAGGTTCTGAGCTCCTGACGGCGATTTTCATCAAAAACCTGCAGGTTCTGAGCTCCCGACGGCGATTTTCATCAAAAACCTGCAGTTTCTGAGTTCCCAACGGCGATTTTCATCAAAAAACCGCAGTTTTCCGCTCATCCGAGCCCTCGGACGGACAAAAATCGCGAAATTTGGCATTGACCACACGACGGAACAACGGAAAATCCCGGACGGCGTAGGGGCGTGATTTATCACGTTCCGAAACCTCCGAGAAATAAATATCTCGCGCAATGTACTCGGCAGTGAGGCTTCAGCGTGATAAATCACGCCCCTACGCTGTCCGGCAAATGCCGATAAATAAAGGCTTACAGGACTTTCAATCCGTTTTTTTTTACCGGACACCAATAATATAAAACTCCTTTTACATCAGTAGAATAAAAAAGGTGTAAAAGGAGTTTTATATATGTTTGGGATTATTATTTCACTACGATCTCGTCGGCAAAGACGAAAGCCTTATGTATATTGTGGGCTTTCACCTTTATATATCTGACGCGCTGTGAGAGATTGTCTATGGTGTAATCCTTTATGATGATACCTTTCTTATCGCTTGGCACATCCGTTTCGATGGTTGTCGTTACACCATAATCGTTTCCGTCGGCAGAAAGCGAGAAGTCCACCTTGCCGGGGAAAAATATACCGGCACCGGCATCCTGCAGGAATCGCATGGAAACGGAACTGATGTCCTTAGCCTCGCCAAGGTCGACAATGACCTCAAAGTCGGTCATGAATCCCTGCCACAATCCGTCACCGTATCCGTTCTCAATGCCTCGCTTACCGTCGGTGAAGGTAGCCAGTTCGCCAGCCTTATAACTCTCATACCAACGCCCTGCGACATAATCGACCTTTGCTCCGACAGCCTTGTGATATTCGAGGTGACGTCGGAACATAGGCTCCTGTGCCACACCGTCCTTCATTATGGCTGCAACAACATCGACAGCCTTATCACCTTGTTTAATATATATAGGCTTATCGTCGTATGACTTCGAGCTTGCTGTGGGCACAGTGCCATCGAGTGTATAGCGTATGTCTGCTTCTGCAAAGTCGGAGTCGAAGGTTACTGCCAGCCGTTTGTTTGTCAGGTCGGTGATCTGAATGGCGTTAAGCTTTGCTACTGTCTCTCCCAGCACGACGTCTTTTGCCTCAAGCCACGCCTTCTCTGCTTCGAGACGTTTCTTGAACGACTTCCAGTCAGCCTTTTCTTTTGGTGTCCACAAGCGCTCGGCAAGTGCGAGCATGCGCGGATAAATGCAGTAATCGGCACGACGATAACTGCTCATGCTCTCGCCCCAGAGGCACACCTGACCACCACGAACGAGATGTTCATATTCAGCAGGGAGTGTGTCGTAGCCGTCGTAGCTGTAAATCTCATACATCGGACGGTCTGCATGCGCGATATACATCGGTGCGCCCGGGGTGAAGATAATGTCGTGACCATTCTTCACTGCCTTATCAGGAACGCCGGCAGACCAATAGCGCCAGTACATCACGGTGACATCGCTGTCGAGTCCGCCTTCCATTGCATCATCCCAGCAAATCATCTGACGACCCTTGCTCTTAAGGTATCTATGGATACGATGAATGAAATAACTCTGCAACTGCTCGTATGTAGTGATACCCTCGCGCTCCATCAACGCCTTACATGTAGCACTTTCTTTCCATGTGTCCTTCTCCACTTCGTCAGCTCCTATATGGATATACTTCGAGGGGAAGATGTCGATAACCTCGTCAAGAATGTTCTGCATATACTCATACACCTCTTCCTTGGCAGGCGACAGCGGCACACTGAAGACCGTTCCCCACTTTGCCTCACCCGTAGCGGTAAACTCCGGATGCAGAGCGGAGATGGCTTGTGTGTGTCCGGGCATATCTATTTCGGGAATAATCTCTACGTTGCGCTCCTGAGCATAACTGACAAGATCGCGCAGCTGCTCTTGAGTATAGAATCCTCCGTAAAGGGTCTTACCCTCATGATGAATGATGAAACGCGGGTCGAGGGCAAACTCAGGCATGTCCTTATATCTCTCCATGCAGATAGAATCCTGCTGATTGAACTCTCGCCATGCTCCCTGCTGTGTCAGCTCGGGATAGCGTTTTATCTCTATACGCCAGCCCTGATCGTCGGTAAGATGCAGATGCAGGCGGTTCATCTTGTAATGAGCCAGTATGTCGACCTGCTTCTTGAGATATTCAAGGGTATAGAAATGCCGCGAACAATCGAGCATCAAGCCACGCCATTCGAAGCGAGGATAATCGGTAATCGTCATCTGCGGCAACATATCGCCATACTGCGAACGCAGCTGCGAGAGGGTCGCATTGGCATACTGCAGTCCGGCATTGCTCTGAGCCTTTATACTTATATCTTTCTTGCCAATAATAATCTGATAGCCATCCTTTTTCAAGAACAACGAATCGATGCTTGTTTTCTCTACAGCACCTTTTACCGTTGTCCCTTTCCCCATAACCACCGACACGGGCTGGGGGATGATACTCTGTGACATTGATATTGTTGCCACACCAATGCAAACAGTCATGCACGTAATAAATCTTTTCATTTTTTCTCATGTGGGATAAATGCCCACGACTAAATTAAACATTGACAGGGGCAACCATCAATAAAATGATTACCCCTATCCTTATATATCACTATTACTTATTCAGTTTGGCAGCAGCTTTTCTCAACTTTACCGCATTATTGCGGAGCTGCGCCTTTGCCTTTACGCCAAGCTCATTGGTGAATGAGTAAGGTGCAGCATCAGCAGATGTACCACGCTGTATGTTTGCGGTATTGCCCATCTGATATACTATCTTGCCGCCATTGATAAGCTGGTCATATGTGAGATAACTCTTGTCGTGGTTGACACCATTGACGGTCACAGACTGTATGTAACGCGTCTCTGCATTGTTGTCAGGAGCCGTAATCTCGAGCGTCTTGCCGTTGCGGAAGTGAACTTTCATGTTTTGGAAGTTCGGTGAACCGATAGCATACTCGCCTGAACCGGGACATACGGGGTAGAATCCCATAGACGAGAATACATACCATGCCGAAGTCTGTCCGTTGTCCTCGTCGCCGCAGTAGCCGTCAGGAGTGGCAGAATAGAGTTTGTCCATCGTCTCGCGAACCCAATACTGTGTCTTCCACGGCTGTGCCGACCAGTCGTATAGGTAAATCATGTGCTGGATAGGCTGGTTGCCATGAGCATAGTTGCCCATGTTCATTATCTGCATCTCGCGAATCTCGTGTATAACACCGCCATAGTAAGAGTCGTCGAACACCGGTGGCACGTTGAACACTGAGTCGAGCATTGCATTGAATGCGTTCTGCCCACCCATGAGATTCTCAAGCCCCATTGGGTCATGGAACACTGACCATGTGTAGTGCCAAGCGTTGCCTTCAGTGAAAGCATCACCCCATTTCATCGGGCTGTATGGGCTTTGGAAGGTGCCGTCAACGTTACGGCCACGCATAAGGTTTGACTCCTTGTCGAATACATTCTCGTAGTTGAGTGCGTGAGCCTTAAAAGGAAGCAGTTCCTTGTCGTTCTTGCCCAACTTAAGTCCTAACTTATAAATGCACCAGTCGTCGTAAGCATACTCAAGTGTGCGTGCTACGTTCTCATTGATATTCACATCGTAAGGCACATAACCGAGTTTATTATAGTACTCCCAGCCATAGCGTCCGGTCGAGCTGACTGTGGGATGAACGGCATTGGCGCCATGAACGACGGCATCCCACAGCGTCGCCTTGTCGGCGTCGGAGATGTTCAGACCAAGAAGGATGGCATCGGCAACGATCGAAGCGGAGTTATTTCCAACCATGCAAGGACGGTGACCGGGGCTCATCCACTCCGGGAGGAAGCCGCTCTCACGATAGATGTTCGCAAGACCAGCCTGAATCTTTTCATTTGTCTCAGGGTAAATGAGGTTCAGCAATGGGAACAGACAACGGAACACATCCCAGAAACCGGCATCAGTATACATATATCCGTCATATATCTTTCCGTCGAAGGGACTGTAGTGAACAGGCTTGCCATTCTGTACTTCCCAGAATGCGCGTGGGAAGAGGACTGCGCGATACAGACAGCTGTAGAACGTGCGGATGTTGTCGCGGTCGGGGTCGTCAATCTCGAAGACGCCGAGTGTCTTGTTCCATATATCCTTTGCATCGTTCTTAACCTGGTCGAAACTGCGTGAGCCGAGTTCATTAAGATTTGCCTCTGCCTGCTCATGCGAGATGAACGATGATGCAATGCGCACGTTCACCTGTTCGCCGCGCTTCATCTTCGCGAACTCAATGATGACTCCGGTGTGGTTGGCTTTAAGCTCGAGAGAGCCGGAGGTCTTTATGTCGCCATAAGGATCAGCATGACGGTCAGCCCCTGTTGCTTTCACCTCGACGGTTGAAGAAACGGCAAAAGGATGGTCGAACTTCAATACGAAATAGTTCTTGAAGTTATCAGGCACACCGCCGACGTTCTTTGTGGTATAGCCGATGATCATCTGTTTCTCGGGGATTATCTTCACATAGGAGCCGCGATCGAGTGCGTCAAGCACAAAACTTGCCTTGTCGGTCTCGGGATATGTGACACGCATGATTGCGGCACGTTCGGTAGGGGCAATCTCCGCTGTCACGTCATAGTCGGCAAGATACACTTTGTAAAAATACGGAAGTGCCACCTCCGACTTATGTGAGAACCATGAAGCGCGCTTGTCCTGATGAAACTCGGGAGCCTTGCCTGCCTCGGGCATTATTGCAAACTGAGCGTAGTCGTTAATCCACGGGCTTGGCTGATGTGTCTGCTTGAAGTCGCGAATCTTGTCGTCTGTGTAGACGTATGCCCATCCGTCGCCCATGCGACCTGTCTGCGGCATCCAGAAGTTCATGCCCCACGGCAGGGCAATGGCAGGATAGGTATTGCCTGTTGACAGACTATGCTTCGATAATGTGCCCATAAGAGGGTTCACCATGTCGGCAGGAGAGGTTTCGATTTTGGCATTTGCGGAGAGAGAGAGCACCGCAAGTGCGATTGCTAAGAGAGTTTTTTTCATATTATTTTTATTGTTGCTGTTTGATTATCTGTTATGGAGTGTCGCCACGGTCTGTGGCGTGAGAGGCTTTGTAAGGGTCAGCCTGTGGGAATGCCGAGATGCGCAGCCGGGCAGCACCCATAGGTACAAGAGTGATTTCTTCAACTTCCTTGGAGCGTTCTGCCTTGGCGTTTGGCAGCACACCGCACAGTCCGTGCTCATCGATCTGCCACGAAGGAATGCGGACGCCCTTTGCCTTGAACTCGAGAGGGACGCTCTCTAAGGTGAATGGATAATTGTCGGCGGGCCAAGGCTTGCGTGTCATTTTCATGTCGCGGAGGAAATCGCCGTCGGTCACCAATGCGTAGTTCCATGGCGTTGCAGGATAGAGTTCGGTAGTAGGCCCTTTTGGGGCGACGTCGCCGAGTGGCAGTTTTATGAAACTCGCCGGTTGCAGTGGCGCACGGCTTGATACGTAGTGCTTGCTGGCGACGCTTTTGTCGGGACCGTCGACAATGGCGGCTCTCGTCTGGGCACAGACCGTGGTGCTGCCGGCAAGGGCGACAACGACTGTAGCAATAAATGCGATGATATAGGTTCGTAATGACATATTGAGCGGTTTGTAGGTAAAATTTAGCTATCAGATTTGAATTTCCTTCTATGCAAAGGTACAATAAAACCGCCGAAGAGGCAAATTATTTCCCGGAAAATTGCGATGATCGAATAGACCGCGATTGGCTGTGTCTGCTGGTAAGGAAATAATTGTCCGGAACAGTGCAGGAGGGAGTGATTCATTAGGCTTGAGCCTCTCTCCCTGAAAACAAACAATCCATCCAACGCCAAGAAATGAACCCGGACGGCGTAGGGGCGTGATTTATCACGTTCCGCCTCTTTTCGTGAAAACAAACAATTGCTCCTATGACACGAAATGACACTCGCGCAACAGACGGAACGTGATAAACCCGAATCGGTCATTAGACCGCATTTGCTTAGATTTGTTATTACCGTCA
>CAJPPF010000122.1 GCA_905372445.1 uncultured Prevotella sp.
TTCTGTCAATATTAATAATATTATAATGCGAAGGTAATGAATTTAATCCAGTATTACAAGATTTGCATTAAATTTCTGTCAATATTGACACTATTTTAATACGTGCGTGATTCTGCCAATGCTCTACTTATGATTCTTGCCGAGTACATTTTCTGCTAACTTGGACATATATTCTATTATGTTCTTGCCTATATCAATTGAATATTTACGAGTGTTTATGTTTTTAGTTTTTTTCTTTTTGCAACTGTTGATTTTTTTTGTACCTTTGCATTCACACATCATAAATACTCTTGTTATGAAATATCTTTTTGCGCTTGTCTTAGCGTTTCTTATAAATGTTTCTGATGCCTGGGCATCAAAGGTTGTGACCCATGCACGGAAGGTGACATTGACGGATGGGCGCGTTGTCACGATAGGACATTTCGGCGATGAGCACTACAGCTATTATGTCTCTTCCGACGGTGAACTGATTATCCGCGACGGCAAGCAATGGCGCGTGGCTACAGAACAGGAGCAGTCGGACACAGATAACGCTATTCGTCGTGTTCAGCGCCGTGTCGGCGAGAATATATATGCTACCGATGCTTTTCCGCATGTTGGCACTCCTCGTGCACTGGTGATACTTGTCAGTTTCAGCGATCTGGATTTTACTTATTCCAAGACCGAGCTTGAGACGCTCTTCAATGGTCGCGAAACCACGCCTATAGGTAAGTTCAACAGCTATTCCTCGCTGGCTCAGTATATGGACGACTGCAGCGACGGACAGTTTCGCCCGGTGTTCGATGTCGTAGGTCCATATAAGTTGGACAAGCCATACAGCTACTACGGTAAGAACAGTGGCGCAGCGAAGGATATCAATTTCTCACAGTTCATTGCCGACGCTTGTCGTGCCGCCGATGCCGATGTTGACTTCAACAAATATGATTTCGACGGTAATGGCACAGTCGACCTTGTCTATCTTCTCTATGCCGGCTATGGCGAGAACATGGCAATTAACGACGGCTCTGAAGACTATATGTGGCCCAAATCAGGTACGGGAGGCACGAAAGAGATGTTCGATGGCATGCGTATCAACCGTTACGGAATAAACAATGAGCTTATCGGCGACCCTGAGCATGGTCCGTTTGTTACGGACAAGAAGCCTGTAATGGCAGGTATAGGTGTGCTTACCCATGAGTTCTGCCACACTCTAGGACTGCCCGACGTGTATCCTACAGTCAGATGGCAGGATGTGACCATGTATGACAATCAGAGCATGGAGTTCTGGGACCTTATGGATAATGGCGAAAACAATTATAACGGATATGCTCCGACTCCTCTGACGGCATTTGAGCGCGAGCTGTTCGGATGGATAACGATAGAGACACTCACTGAACCTGCCAACATCGAGATGCGCCCGCTGAAGGACGGAGGCAAGGCTTACCGCATCATTAACGATGCCGATGAGAACGAATACTATATCCTTGAGGTTATTCCGACGGGTGATGAAGAGGGCTGGTATAAGTATATGCGTGGCAACGGACTGCTTGTGACGCATATCAGATATAATCAGTTCAAGAACTTTATCGCCCCAAACAATACTCCGGGCAAACCCCGCTGGACGCTTGTCCCTGCTGATGGAATAGTGATGTCGTCCTATCGTATGCAGTTAGATAAAAATAACGCACTGTATATAAAAAGGTCGGAGTATTATGCCGACCACGCCGGCGATACTTATCCGGGCACAAAGAATATGACTGCCTTGTCAGACTATAAGGCATATACTGGTACGGTCGACAAACCATTGACCGACATTACCCAGAATGGAAAAACCATCAGTTTCAAATTCATGGGCGGTTCGACAGGCATAGATAATGTCAATCTGCATACCGGCAACGCTGTGGCTTACAATCTGAAAGGTCAGCGTGTGGGCGACGACTACCGCGGAATCGTAATCGTAGGTGGCAAGAAAGTTGTCAGACGTTAAAACATATCGCGATGAATCCCCCCTTACTCCGTTCCGATATGTAGAATACATCGAACCAATAGGATTGTTAAACTTAAAATCGGTCAATAGAGCTAAGTGCGTTTCTATTGACCGATTTTAAGTTTAATTCAGATTATATTCTATGGTGCTCACCACGCGTACACGTTTTATATAAGGTGTGTTGCTGTCGCGGTCTTCTATCGAGAATTGTCCCTGTGTAGCTGTTCTGATTCCACCGAGCGAACTGTTGGAGTCGTCGGCGAATTTCTTTGCTGTCAGGCGTGCGTTCTTTGTCGCTTCCTCCACCATCTCGGGCTTTATATCGTTGAGTTTGGTGAACTCATATACAATAGTGTTACCGCCATACTCTTCGCTTACAATGGCAATACCTTGCTTCATCAGCTCTGTGCGGTGGTTCATCAGTTGGCGAACCATGTCGACGTTGTGTGATGTCACAGTGATGACGCTTGTTGCCTTGTATCGGAAGTTCATTATCTCATTACCGTAGTTGTCAGCCTGACGGTCGGTGATGATTGGAGGATTCACGCTTATCTCTGCATCTTGCAGACCTGCACTCTTCAGGAACGCTACAACCTTCTTGTTCTTCGACTCCAGAATGCTATACATTGCCGTAGGGTCGTTGCCCAACTCTTTGTAGACCAGCGGCCATGTCACCTTGTCGGCTTTCACCTCACGCTCTGCCAGTCCTTTAACAGAAACTATACGGTCGAGTTCCTTGAACTTGACTATGCCTGAGCGGATGCTTATGCCGAGGAATACCAGACCGATGGCAATTATGGCAGCCGCCAATAATTGTTGATATGTTTTCATAAGTGCTTATATTTGTTTGGGGATTATAAGTGCTAATACGATGTAAAGGAGTAATCCAGGGAAACCGGCAGAGAATACCGTCAGCGCGGCGTAGCCTACACGGACAAGTGTGGGGTCGATGCCAAAGTATTCGCCAATTCCGCCAAGAACACCGGAGAGCATTTTGTTTGTGTTTGATTTTGTAAGTCTCTTTTCCATACTCTTTCGTTTTTTAATAAGGTTGATTGTATGTTATCGCCACAAAGATAATAATATTTTGTGAGCTTTTGCCATAAAACGATACAATAATCCCGGAATTTCAGGAAAAGAAACTCCGGGATGTTTGTAATTATCCGTTATTGATACATTTCTCTACGAATTCCTGTAGGCGCTTAGGGTTTGCAGTCAGTTCTTCGCGTAGATGTGTATCGTCAAAAGCACGAAGATATTTTGCCAGATAGTCGATGATGCTGTCGGAGAATACTCCCTTCGATGTGTATATCTGACGGTCTTTCTCCAATTCGTCGGCGGCTTCAACGCACGAAGCCGGCAGTTGTTCGAGAGCGCCTTGTATAGCTTTGTTGTTGCTGTCGTGGATGTTCACGCCAAGGTCGACGTATGTCTTCTCTGCAACGGTGAGCGCGTTGTCCATCTCGAATCCGTGGCGGGCAGCGCAGCATAGTGCCGCCATGAGCAGATAGGTATCAGCGAAACAGTCGCTGGCACGCCATTCGAATGTCTGTTTTCCTGAGAAGTCTTTGTCGAGAGTCTCTTCCAAGGGGTTTACCTTGCTCGCCATATCCATTCTCTTCAGCCATCCCAGCGGTACGCGAACCAGTGCGGAGCGGTTTGAGAACGACCAGCACAGCGATGTCGGAGCCTCCTGATGAGGCACGAGGCGCATGAACGACAGTGGGTGAGGGTTGCCGAATGCCGGCAGCGACGTGCCGGCGGTCATGAATCCGGCTATTGCCTTACGGCATGCGTCGGTAATCTCTCCGTTCTCTACCATCATCGACTGGCGGTCTTTTGTCAGTCGGCAGTGTACGTGCATACCGCTGCCTGCTTTTCCTGTGGTGATTTTTGGGGCGAAGGTGAGCACTACGCCATATTGATAAGCGAGCTGGCGCATGATCCATTTTGCTATGATAAGCTGCTCGGCAGCGTCCTCGATATCGGTAGGGAGGAACTCAATCTCGTTCTGTTCGTATATTTTGCCGTCCTTGGTGAAGTTTCCTACTTCTGAATGACCGTATTTTATCAGTCCGCCACATTGTGCAATCATTCTCATAGCCTCCATGCGGAAGTCGGTGAATTTATTGAAAGGAGCACTCTCGTGGTATCCGCGCTGGTCGTCAACGGAGTAGAGACCGTCGTCTTCGGCAATGACATAATACTCCAGTTCGCCCATTGTCTCCATTGACATGCCCGTTGTCTGTTTGAAAGTCTCGTGAGCCTTGTGCAGGATATACTGTGGTGAGCTCTCGAACGGATTACCGTCGCGGTCCATGAATGTGCAGAAGAGGTCGAGTGTAGGCTCTTCGGTCAGCGGATTGACAAATGCGGTGCGGTAACGCGGAATGACGTAGAGGTCGCTCTTGCCTGCCTGAATGAATGGGAACAGGCTTGAGCCGTCCACTCTCTCGCCGGCTTCAAGAATAGAGCGGAGGTACTCTTCGCTGTTGATAACGAAGTTGAGCGTCTTCACTCTTCCTTCCCATCCACAGTAGTGGAAGTTGATGAAACGGATTCCGTTCTCCTTGCAATACCTGATGATGTCTTCGCGTGTGAAGTCATTCTTGTCCTTCTGGAGGTACTGCACCAATAGATTTGGGTTCATTGAAATGTTTGTAGTCATGACTGTTTTGGTTATAAAAAATCTGCAGCAAAGTAAGTAAATAAAAATAATATAGCCAAATGTTTTTACGTATATTTTTGTTGTCGTCTGCTTTTTCGTCGCCTGGCATACGTGGCTTTGAAAAAATAATGCTACTTTTGTATCAGGTAAGCAAGTCAAAGCCCGTGTGTGCCGGCTGCCGGCGCTTGCTCGGGTGAGACGGCGAACGATTGCCTTTTGGCTGAACATTTAATGAACAATGGATATGAAACGACTGTCGATAGGAAATAAACTGTATATTAGCGTGCTGTCTGTGTTTCTTGCCTTTGCTGTTGCCTTCATCATTTTCCAGCATGAGCGCGAGAAACAATACAAGGCGGAGATACTTGACCTGCGTCTGCAGGACTATAACGACCAGATGAAGGTGTCGCTCGATTTCCTTGGCAAGACAGATGAGACGACGCTGGGCGAATATGTCAGAAGACACCATGTGAATAATCTGCGTGTGACACTGATTGATGCGCGTGGCAACGTGTTTTTCGACAATATGCGAAAGGACTACGCGAATATTCCCAATCATTCAAACAGAACGGAGTTCGTAAAGGCGCTGAAGAATGGACGCGCTACGACGACGGAGCGTAAATCTCAGACGCTTGATGCCTATTATTTCTACAGCACCACGTATTACCCCAAGGAAGGGTATATGATACGAACGGCTCTGCCTTACGATGACAATCTGTCGAAATCGTTGGAGGCTGACCTGCATTTCATTTGGTTTGCCGTAGCGGCGATACTGATACTGACAATACTTCTTTATCGGTTTATCCACACTCTGGGTGAGAACATCGATAAGCTGAAGACGTTTGCATGGCGTGCCGACAAGAATAAAAGTATTGATATCGACGACCTGATAGTTTTCTCCAACGACGAACTGGGCGAGATAGCCGAACGGATAATAAAGATTTACCGCCGTCTGCAGTCAACGCGTCAGGAGCAGGATACGTTGAAACGGGAGCTCACGCAGAATGTCGCGCATGAGCTGAAAACGCCTGTGGCAAGCATCCAAGGCTATTTGGAGACGATTCTTAATCATACCGATATGGACGAAGAGAAACGTATGCTGTTTCTTCAGCGTTGCTTTGCGCAGAGCAAGCGACTGACATCGCTTCTGCAGGACATCTCGACACTGAACAAGTTGGACGACGCACCGGAGTTGCATGACTTCGAACCGGTGAATATTTCCGACTTGGTGCAGAGCATACAGCGGGAGACCGCGCTCCAGTTGACGCAGCGGGAAATGTCTTTCGATAATCGTTTGCCCGACGAGCTGTGGATCAGCGGCAACCGGTCGTTGCTCTACAGCGTGTTCCGCAACCTGATGGATAATGCCATTGCCTACGCAGGACAGCGCACGACGATACAACTCATGGCTGAGGACACCGGCGAGCAGTGGACCTTCGTGTTCAGCGACAACGGAGTAGGCGTGCCCACACAGCATCTTCCTCGTCTTTTCGAGCGTTTCTATCGTGTCGACAAAGGTCGCAGCCGTGCCATAGGGGGAACGGGGCTGGGGCTGTCGATAGTGAAGAATGCCATATTGCTGCATCACGGCACGATAAGCGTAAAGAACAATGACGGTGGAGGCTTGCAGTTCACGTTTTCGATACGCAAGTTTTTGCCATAGAAGTATAATCCCCGACACATCTGTCAGTGTGTGGCTTTCCATCCCATGTCTGCCTTTGATGTGAAGTCTGCCTTACTGTTTTTAGATAGGTGTCTCTTAATTCTTAATCATGTATGCCTCACTTAATGCTAAATCTTTCATTAGAAAATGTTCACACATTGTCAATCTATATCAGAGAAATGTTTCATGTACTACCACAAAGTCGAAAACCAAAACCTTGCATTTTTCTATATGCGCCTATAGTACTGTTTTAAAAGAGTGTGATATCAAACCGATCTGAAGCCGGAATACATATACACCCGCGGTAAGCTTAGATAAGTTTACTTGCTCTCCGCTTGCCTTTAGGTCTGTGCTAAGCATTCTACGACCTGTTGAGTCGTATACTGCGAGATGTGCGTCCTGCCCATTGGGCTCGAAATACACGATAGCAGCACGTTTAGAACGGTCGCAGATTACCTTGAAAGTCCTTTCATGAAGAGTTTTGTCGCTAATACCCGTAGATTCTATTATGCACTTAAGCCCGGCGTATGCATCAATTTTCCCAGCACCCCAATGGAATTTATTTGTATCGAGACCACTTGAAAAGTTGTCGTGAAAGGCGGTGGCGTATATGATATTGTGCACCTGGGTCGGCGTTAGCTGAGGATTAG
>CAJPPF010000123.1 GCA_905372445.1 uncultured Prevotella sp.
CTACAAGATAGACGAATTGCCCGAGTTGTGGGATGTACTGATTGGCAATATGTCGTTCGTTGGTCCACGCCCAGATGTGCCTGGTTATGCCGACAAGCTACAGGGGACAGACAGGGACGTACTGAAACTGCGTCCTGGTATAACTGGACCTGCAACATTGAAATATCGTTTGGAGGACGAGATGATTTCGGATTTCATGAAAGACTTCAGAAACATGAGCTACCATGAGTTGACCACGAATTATCCACAAATAAAGAAGGTGTCGGAGGATGAATACGACGAACTCGTGAACATGAACAACCAAGATGTAGCAATATGGTATAACGATAACGTTATATATCCTGACAAAGTACGTTTGAACTGTGACTACTATCGTCATTATTCATTCTGGAAGGACATTGAGATGATATTTGCAACGGTGTTGGGATTCAAAGTAAAGTTTGCAGGGGAGAATTTATAAAAACTCAAAATAATTATGTCAGAAGAAAGGAAAACGATTTATCTATGCCTTGCCCACATGAGTGAGACTGGTTTGGAACAGAAATATATTAAGGAGGCGTTCGACACCAACTGGGTGGTACCTATGGGACCTAATGTAAATGCCTTTGAAAAGGATTTGGAAAAGTTTGCCAATAGTAAAAATGACGGTACGGAGCCGCTCGACCGCAAGGTGGTGTGCCTATCGGCTGGTACGGCGGCAGTGCATCTGGCATTGATAGGTTGTGGCGTAAAGGCTGGCGACGAAGTATTAGTGCAGAGTTTCACTTTCTGTGCTTCATCACACCCAATCACCTATCTCGAAGCCAAGCCTGTGTTCGTCGGCTCGGAGTGTGAGACATGGAATATGGATCCTGTATTGTTGGAGAAGGCTATTATTGATAGGAAGGAGAAAACAGGCAAGTATCCCAAGTCTATCGTGCCTGTGGCTCTATATGGTATGCCTTATCGCATAGACGAGATTATGGCGATAGCCGACAAATATGGCATCCCAGTAGTGGAAGATGCAGCTGAAGGCATGGGTTCGCGCTTCAATGGTCAGGTGCTTGGCACGTTTGGTAAATACGGTGTGTTGTCGTTCAATGGCAACAAGATGATTACCACGTCGGGTGGCGGTGCGCTGATATGCTGCAATGCTGAGGATGCCAACGAGGTGATGTGGTATGCCACACAAGCACGCGATGCTTATCCTTACTATCAGCATACAGCAATAGGCTATAACTATCGAATGTCGAATGTATGCGCAGGTATCGGGCGTGGACAGATGACGGTAGTCAACGATCACATCGCTCATCATAAACATGTGCAAGCATTATACGAGGAGTTGCTAAAGGACGTACCAGGCGTGCATATCCACAAGCAGCCAGCGGACAAACGTTACGATGCAAACTTCTGGCTCTGCGCTGCTACGCTCGATTCTGACGTGAAGATACAGGGACAGGAGAACGCCTACAAGGAAGTGATAAAGATAGTCGTGGGTGGTGCAGCAGGTGTGGTACACGCTGTTGACTCTGCTGTGACCGACTGTCAGCCCAATGAAAATGTGGAGGCTCTACGTGTATTTATGTTAGCCAAGAAGATAGAGTGTCGTCCTGTATGGAAACCTATGCACAAGCAACCAGTTTATGCCGATGCACCAGTATATACCAATGGTATAGAAGAGGACTTGTTCAAGGTCGGATTCTGTCTTCCTGCAGGACCATACGTAACGGATGATGATGTTCGTTATATCGTAGAAAGCATCAAAGAAGCGATTGTAAAATAGCAAAAGAAAGATGATGGGCAGTTGGATGGCACGATGAAGTGCTTTTCAACTGCCCTTTATTTGTCTATTCAGCTATTATGAGAAGCATTATCAATGCAATTTGGAAATTGATTTCATTGAATGCCAACGCGACTCGGCAAACTTCAAACAAGTTTGGTTTGCTCTCACTGCTTTGGCAATTCTGTTCATTCCTCTTTGGACCTCGTAAAGCGAACAGACAACCTAATGAACTGAGGAGGATGGAATTTGACAAAGAGTTTTTAGGCAAACTTTTTGAGCAAGCGGTAGTGAACCTTCGCTTGTGTCAGAACTATGAACTGCGCACATCATCAGTAGACACCAGTCAGCGTATGTTGAATGCTTTGCTACCAGAAAAACAGTTGTGACTGTCCATAGGCATGGTGATACTACGGAAATAGTTGTGTGCTTGTGTGGACAGTCAGTGAAAAAGAAAATAAAAGAATACAAATAAAAAATTAAGAAGCTATGTCAAAGGCATAAGTATAGAAACTTCTTCTAACCATGACGAATTTATACCTTTGACATCGTGAAATTACGATGATATTTCCTATTTATTAATGATTTTTAGCGTGTATTTGACCTTTATTGCATAAAAAATTGCAAAAATTATCTGAAATACAAAATATTTCCGTAACTTTGTCTTCGACGACAAGACCACTGGCATTCGCGACGTGGCGGATGACGAGACGGGAACAACAGACAACGCAGTGTATGACCTGCATAGACGCAGACTAAATTCCGATATCAACAGTCTGCCAAATGGTATGTATCTTGTGAATGAAAAAATGGCTTTGGCAGAGTCAACCAGCAAGTGCAAAATTACAAAACTTGTTTGAAGAACTTGCACTTAGTAGGAAAAAAGATTATCAATAATAAACCACTAAATTAAAGAATTAGAAAATGAAACAGTACATCAAACCAGAAATGAAATCGCAACTCATCGAGTTAGAAAACTGCATCCTCGCAGGCTCCATCAACGTGCCCATCGGCGACGATAATCCCGCAACAGATCCGGCACTGTCGAAGGGGCTTAACATCTTTGACGATGAGGAAAACGGTGACAGCAAGAGCATCTGGGACTAATAGCCGTCAATAGGTAAGAATATTACCACTGTCAGCTAAAACTTTTTTAGACAATGAAAATCAGGGCTGTATTCCTATCTTGGAGTACAGCCTTTTTATATTCCTATCAGTGAGAAATCTATTAACCTATTGGGATTAAAATTGATTATTGGTGTCCGCTAAACAAATTATAGCGACGAATCGATTAGTATGAAACCTGAAGGGGCGTGATTTTTCACGCTTAAGCCTCTCTCCATGAAAACAAACAATCAATCCCATGCCATAAAATGAATACAGCACAACAGGCGGAACGTGATAAATCACGCCCCTACGCTGGCTCATGGAAGACACCAAACTACAAGGAATGTTTTTAGTAACGCTTACGATTTTTAGCAAAAAGTAAGACCCTATTGGCTATACGTCATGTAGTGCCAATAAATAAAGGCTTGCAGAACTTTCAATTAGTTTTTACCCGACACTAATAATAAACAAAAAGCCAAACCCTTGAGAGAGAGCTTGGCTTTTTTGCTTATATGAAAGGTTTTCTACACCTTGATTTCTACTTCAACACCTGAAGGAAGTTCGAGCTTCATAAGGGCGTCAACGGTCTTTGCTGTAGAGCTGTAGATGTCGATGAGACGCTTATAGTCGGAGAGCTGGAACTGCTCGCGAGCCTTCTTGTTTACGAAGGTTGAACGGTTTACTGTGTAGATACGCTTGTGTGTCGGGAGTGGAATAGGACCGCTAACGATAGCACCTGTTGCCTTTACTGCCTTCACAATCTTGTCTGCTGACTTGTCAACCAACTGATGGTCGTATGACTTCAGCTTGATACGAATTTTCTGACTCATGTCGTTTGTTTGTTTAATGTTATATTAATAAGGTGAGAAGGCGACTGCTTAAGAGTCATTCGCTAAGCAGCGCCACTACACCTGATATTCTTTAAGTATTACTTAAGAAGGTCTGCACGACCACCTACTTCCTCGAGGATTGTTTTGGCAATTGAGTTAGACACTGCCTCGTGGTGATCGTACTCCATTGATGAGGTAGCACGACCGGAAGTGATTGTGCGGAGAGCTGTCACATAACCGAACATCTCTGCGAGTGGAACCATAGCCTTCACGATGCGTGCACCGCTACGAGCCTCTTCCATACCCTGAACCATACCACGACGCTTGTTCAAGTCGCCGATGACATCACCCATGCTCTCTTCAGGAGTGACAACTTCTACCTTCATGATAGGCTCCATAAGAGCAGGACCTGCCTGAGGACATGCGTTCTTAAACGCATTACGTGCAGCAAGTTCGAATGACAGCTGGTCAGAGTCAACCGGGTGGAATGACCCATCGATGAGTGTCACTTTCAGACCTGTCACAGGATAACCACCGAGGACACCTGCCTTGAGACAGTCCTGGAAGCCTTTCTGTACAGCAGGAATGAATTCCTTAGGAACGTTACCGCCCTTAACCTCGTTGATGAACTGAAGATCGCCTTCTGTGTAATCGTCGTCCTTAGGACCAACATTAACGATGATGTCAGCGAACTTACCACGACCACCTGACTGCTTCTTGTATACCTCACGGAGGTTAACCTCACGTGTGATAGCCTCCTTGTAGTTTACCTGTGGCTTACCCTGGTTACACTCTACCTTGAACTCACGCTTCAGACGGTCAATGATGATGTCGAGGTGGAGCTCACCCATACCGGAGATCACGGTCTGTCCGCTCTGCTCGTCGGTATGAACGGTGAATGTCGGATCCTCCTCAGCAAGCTTTGCAAGACCGTTGTCAAGCTTAGCAATGTCAGCCTGTGACTTTGGCTCAACAGCGATAGAGATAACGGTGTCAGGGAAGCTCATTGACTCGAGCACGATCTCGTGACCCTCATCACAGAGAGTATCACCGGTACGTATATCCTTGAAACCTACACCTGAACCGATATCACCGGCAGCAATCACTTCAACAGGGTTCTGCTTGTTTGAGTGCATCTGGAACAGACGGCTTATGCGCTCCTTCTTGCCGGAACGTGGGTTGTAAACGTATGAACCAGCTGCTATCTTACCGGAGTAAACGCGGAAGAAGACAAGACGACCAACGTATGGGTCGGTTGCAATCTTGAACGCAAGAGCTGATGTAGGCTCGTCTTCTTTAGCGAGGAACTTAACCTCCACATTCTCGTCAGCAGGGTCTGTGCCGAT
The DNA here is from genome assembly GCA_905372445.1 of uncultured Prevotella sp. Lineage (GTDB taxonomy): Bacteria > Bacteroidota > Bacteroidia > Bacteroidales > Bacteroidaceae > Prevotella. Next base: position 5,043 of record CAJPPF010000123.1, read on the forward strand.
AATCTCCTCGTTATCCATTGGCGAAGGGAGAAGTGCACAAACATAGTCGAGCATGGTCTGAACGCCCTTGTTCTTAAATGAAGAACCGCAGAGCATAGGCACACACTGCAGAGCAAGAGTACCCTTGCGTATAGCAGCGAGAAGTTCTTCCTCTGTGATTGTTGAAGGATCATCGAAATACTTCTCCATGAGTGCCTCGTCGAACTCTGAGGCAGACTCGAGGAGTTTCTCGCGCCATTCGTTGCACTCGTCAACGAGGTCGGCAGGTATCTCCTCAACATTGTAGTCAGCACCCATTGTCTCATCATGCCAGAAGATAGCCTTCATCTTAAGAAGGTCAACAAGACCCTTGAAGGTCTCCTCTGCACCTATTGGGACACAGAGAGGCACGGGGTTTGCACCAAGAACGTCCTTCATCTGCTGAACCACATCGAAGAAGTTAGCACCTGAGCGGTCCATCTTGTTTACATAACCGATACGTGGTACGTTATACTTGTCAGCCTGACGCCATACAGTCTCTGACTGTGGCTCAACGCCACCAACAGCACAATATGTTGCAACAGCACCGTCGAGAACGCGTAGTGAACGCTCTACCTCTGCAGTGAAGTCAACGTGTCCTGGAGTATCAATCAAATTGATCTTATACTGGTCGCCGTTGTACTTCCAGAAGCATGTGGTAGCAGCAGAGGTGATGGTAATACCACGCTCCTGCTCCTGAGCCATCCAGTCCATTGTTGCACTACCGTCGTGAGTCTCGCCAATCTTGTGAGTCTTACCGGTGTAGAAAAGGATACGCTCCGAAGTGGTAGTCTTACCAGCATCGATATGAGCCATAATACCAATATTACGGGTCAAATGTAAATCGTTCTTTGCCATTTTCTTTTTACCTTAAATATTTGATTAGAAACGGAAATGAGCGAACGCACGGTTAGCCTCAGCCATACGGTGCATATCTTCCTTACGCTTGAATGCGCCACCCTGATTGTTATAAGCATCCTGAATCTCTGCAGCGAGCTTCTCAGCCATTGACTTACCACCACGCTTGCGGGCAAAGAGTATCATGTTCTTCATTGACACGCTCTCCTTACGGTCCGGACGAATCTCTGTCGGAACCTGGAATGTGGCGCCACCGATACGACGACTCTTCACCTCTACCTGTGGAGTGATGTTATCGAGAGCCTGCTTCCATATTTCAAGCGGAGACTTCTCTTCCTTAGCCATCTTGTCTTTTACGATGTCAAGAGCAGTGTAGAAGATCTCATAAGAGGTGTTCTTCTTACCATCATACATCAAGTGATTTACAAACTTTGTGACCTTCTGGTCACCGAAGACAGGATCAGGAAGGATCACATGCTTCTTTGGTTTTGCTTTTCTCATTTTTTCTTTTTAATGATTTTGTTTGTCTGGGGCTGTTCGTTCAAATCGTCTTCAGTACCATCTCTTTGGTGCTTACTCAACCTATTTACTTACAATTCTCCAGCAAAACTGATTAATAATTGTTTTGAGTCATCTTCTGACGACTCCTACCCCACACCTCGTTACCGGAACTCGCGCTCCCATATATATAGTAAGGTGTCAGAGTGTAAGTGTTCTTACTTCTTAGCCTTCGGACGCTTAGCACCGTACTTTGAACGACGCTGTGTACGTGAAGCGACACCTGCGGTATCAAGAGTACCACGAACGATGTGATAACGTACACCCGGAAGGTCCTTTACACGACCACCACGTACAAGCACGATAGAGTGTTCCTGAAGGTTGTGGCCCTCTCCTGGAATGTAAGAGTTCACTTCCTTCTGGTTTGTCAAACGAACACGGGCAACCTTACGCATTGCCGAATTAGGCTTCTTTGGGGTTGTTGTATAAACACGAACACACACACCGCGAC
>CAJPPF010000124.1 GCA_905372445.1 uncultured Prevotella sp.
GTGGAGTGCTGTTTTTAAAATATATATGTTTACGATTGAGATGCCCTGCCGTTTTATGCCATACTTTCTTTGATGATTATGGATATGGGTATTACTGTTTAACCCAAATCGGTCAGTAGATTCCTTGCCTGATTTTGTCTGATTGTGGAGCAGATTGCCGGTCTTGTTGCCGTTGGCGTAGCGTGCTACGGCAAGGTAACAAGGCTGGTAAGATGTCGCACAAGCTGGCTAAAGCAGTAGGAAAGCTCATTTTCTTTGATAATAAAGCAGCACCACGGTCTATTGACCGATTTGGGTTTAATTTCTTTTACTTAGGAAAAACTCTTGCATTAGTGCTTTGCATTGTTCTTCGAGCACACCTCCTATTGCCTCTGCCTTTGGGTGTAGAGCCTGGGGCGCATATTCTCTGTAGCCGCGTTTTATGTCTGCGGCACCATAAACGATACGTTTTATCTGTGCCCAGCCTATGGCACCGGCACACATGATACATGGCTCAACGGTGACGTAGAGAGTGCAGTCCTGCAAATATTTGCCTCCAAGCATATCGGCTGCAGATGTTATGGCTTGCATCTCGGCGTGTGCTGTGACATCATGGAGTGTCTCTGTGAGGTTATGTGCTCTGGCAATTACGCGTCCTTTGCAGACAATGACAGAGCCGATGGGTATCTCTCCCTCGGCTCTTGCCATGTTTGCTTCTTGCAAAGCCATTTGCATAAAGCGTTCGTCAAGTTTCTCTCCATGTTCTTCCGCAGAAGGTGATGAATGAGATTCTCTTTCTATCATTCGTTTATTTTAAAAGGAATTCTCTACGCTATAAATTATCCTCATCAACCATAGTAAACTACAATTGAGAATAAGACTTAAGGATTGATATGCCTTGCTTGTGTAATTGTATCTTACAGAGACTTGTATCGTAGTGTACTTGGCATTGTATTCCTCAAGGCTAAATGAAGAACAGTGCTGAACTTACTTCACCAGCACAACCAAGTATTTACTTGTGCTCCAGAAAGAATCTGGATTTGTTATGCGTAGCACATACTGTTTGTTGGCATCCTTATCAAGCGTATAACTGCTTGTGGGATGAGCTGTCAGCAACTTTGCAGACTTTGAGTAGAGCTTAATCTCTTTGTCTACGCGGATGTCTACCTTAGTGAAGTAGTTCTTGTTGAAGTTTGCCTGCAGCACGCGGTCGCCGGCGAGAATGTTCTGTGCCTTCAGTTCTGACTTTGTACCAAACACGTAGAATGCAGTGTGGAGCTGCTTGTCCTGTGTTGATATTGTCTGCGTCTGCTTCTGACTCTCCTCTGTCAGTGTGCTGACATTAGTGTTCAGTGTGCTCACCTGAGTGTTCAGCTCCTGAATATGTATGTCTTTCTGTGCCAGTTCTTCACGTAACTGCTGTAGTTCGCGGTCCTTGGCATCGAGCTGTTGTACTAATCCGTCGAGTGTCTCTTTCAGCTTGTCGCCCTTGATACTGCTCTCGCGAAGCTGCTGGCGTAGTTTGCTGACCAGTTCACGATTACGCTTCATTTGATTCGAAATGAACTGAATATTCTCACGAATCTGTGATGCCTTGTTAGTTGACTCACCGTCTTTCACTATTGTCACACGGTTTTCTGCCTCGCTGACCTGACGTATACCTTCCTGAATCTCGTTCAGTGTAGACATCATGTCGTTTATCTCATTGTCTTTCTGAGTAATTATACGATGTAAAGAATCTACACGCTCATTGTTGACATTTGCATTTTCTGCATTCTTGTTCTGACAAGCTATAAACCCAATTGCGCTTACACAAAGCGCGATGAATACAATTTTTTTCATATTCAATTCAATTAATTATTATATTTATTCTTCTTTTCGTTCTGAGGCTTTGAGTCGTTACCTGCAAGCACTATTACTATTTCGCCCTTTGGTTCCTTCTCCGTGAAGTGTTGTAACACTTCGGCGAGTGTGCCGCGTACGCTCTCCTCATGAATCTTTGATATCTCTCTTGCAACACTCACCTGACGCTCTTCGCCGAAGGTTTCTGTAAATTGTGTAAGTGTTTTCAACAGTCGGTATGGCGATTCGTAGAAAATCATTGTGCGCCGTTCAGCCTTAAGCGACTCTAAATGTGTCTGCCGACCTTTCTTTTGTGGCAGGAATCCCTCGAAACAGAACTTGTCACAAGGCAGTCCGCTTGATACTATTGCCGGAATGCAAGCTGTTGCACCTGGCAGACATATAACCTCTATTCCCGCCTTTGCTGCCTCGCGTACTACTAAAAAGCCGGGGTCGCTTATCCCTGGTGTGCCTGCATCGCTTATTACAGCAATGGTTTGCCCTGCTTTCAGACGCTCGATTATTCCTGCCGTCGTGCCGTGTTCGTTGAACTTATGATGAGGCATCAGCTGGTTCTTTATATCGAAATGTTTCAGCAGGATGCCCGATGTGCGTGTATCCTCCGCCAGAATTAGATCAGCCTCTTTCAGCACACGTACGGCACGAAGCGTCATATCTTCCATGTTGCCCACCGGAGTGGGTACAATATATAATGTGGCCATATTCTTCGCAAAGATAGTAATTAATCTGCATACTATCAAAAAAAGTGGTTATTTCTTTTGCTTTTTTTAAAAGTCTTCGTAACTTTGTCCTCATAAAAATACATATTATGACAGAAAGACTTGTGGGCGAAGCTCATCGCCCAGGCCGTATTGAAGTGGTGTGTGGCTCGATGTTCTCTGGCAAAACGGAGGAACTAATCCGCCGTATGAAACGAGCAAAATTTGCAAAGCAACGTGTTGAAATCTTCAAACCGGCACTCGATACACGCTATTCTGTGGTTGATGTAGTAAGTCATGACCATAATACCATTAGTTCTACGCCTGTCGAATCGTCAGCATCAATCACTCTACTTTCGTCGGAGCTTGATGTTGTCGGAATAGATGAGGCACAATTTCTTGATGAGGGAATCGTTAAGGTATGCAATGAATTGGCAAATCGAGGAGTGCGTGTCATCGTTGCAGGTCTTGATATGGACTTTCAGGGAGTTCCATTCGGACCTATCCCCGCATTATGTGCTATTGCCGATGAGGTGACAAAGGTGCATGCCATATGTGTGAAGTGTGGCAATCTTGCTTATGTAAGTCACCGTCTTGTACACGATGATAAACTTGTGTTGCTTGGTGAGAAGGCAGAATACGAACCTCTGTGCAGAGAGTGCTATAAGTTAAGCACTTACTCTGTGGCGTCGCAATCATGCTCTGTAGATTGTAAGGATTAGGAACTCTTTGTGGAATTATAATTATCAATGTTGCTTCTCCGTTTATATATACCTGTTATAAGGTTTAGTAGGAGAGGAGATTATGCTCATTATGGAAAATAAAATCACTCTCGACAAACTGGTGCGCTGGATAGGGATTATCTTTCTTATCGCCGGTTTGTTATATGCAGTAAACTACCTAAGCGGTGCATTGCTGCCGTTCTTTATAGCATGGTTCTTCGCCTATTTGCTCTATCCGGTGGTGAAATTCGTGCAGAATCGTCTGCATGTTCGTGTGAGAGTGATAGCGATCATCATAACAATGCTGTTCACCATAGCCTGCATTGTCGGCATAGTCTGGTTGATTATACCACCTATGGTATCACAGTTCGAGAAACTTGGTAACTTCGTTTTGCATTATCTCTACAATACCACTGACTCGGATCAGTTCATGGTTTATATAAAGAATTATCTGCAAGATTACCAGATTCAGATAGAAAAATTCTTCCGTAGCAGCGACTTCTTGGACGGATTGAAGGCAGCTATACCGAAACTATTTGCAGTCCTCGGGCAAACTGCCAGCGTGCTATGGAGTGTCGTGGCATCGTGTATAACGCTGTTATATATGTTTTTCATTCTCCTTGATTACGAGTATCTCACCAATTCATGGATAAAAATATTCCCAGAGAAGGCTCGTCCTTTTTGGAAAGAGGTAATGAACGATGTGGAACATGCGTTGAATAACTATATTCGTGGTCAGGGAACAGTATCACTCATAATGGCAATACTATTCTGTATAGGCTTTACAATTATCGATTTCCCAATGGCGATAGGCCTTGGAATACTCATTGGTATACTGAATCTTGTACCTTATCTCCATACTTTCGCCCTTATACCGACGGCATTCCTCGCTCTTATGAAAGCTGCCGAAACAGGAGAGAACTTCTGGATTATCTTTACCATGGCAGTAGCAGTGTTTGTTATTGTGCAGGTAATAAACGACATGATTGTCGTTCCGAAGATAATGGGCAAGGCAATGGGCTTGAATCCTGCTGTACTTCTCCTGTCGCTCTCTGTGTGGGGTTCTCTACTTGGTTTCATCGGACTAATCCTTGCTCTGCCACTGACAACTCTTATAATAGCCTACTGGCAGAGGTATGTCACAAAGGATACACACGGTGGTAATGCTTCGTTTCATGCAACGGAAAAGCCGGACGGAAAAGCGAATGCTGAAAAAATATTGATAAAAAACAGAGAAAAATGAAAAAAGTTGGTTTATTCTTTGGTGTTTAGCCTAAAATATTGTACCTTTGCACCCGATTTAAAAATCACATACGGAGATCCGCTAGCTCAGTTGGTAGAGCATCACACTTTTAATGTGGGGGTCTTGGGTTCGAACCCCAAGCGGATCACCTTGAGGACTTCAGCAATGAAGTCCTTCTTTTTTTATGCAGGTTTCATTGTGCTCTATGTGGCGTGTGAGTTATCATTTTTATTTGCTACACAGAACAATCACTTGCAGAATCTGCTCAACAATCAGAAGAAATCAGTTAGGAGTCCATTGACCGAATTGGGTTTAATTGGTATTTCATACGCTATATTTTCGTTTGAGTAGTCAATGCGGCTATGTCACCTATGCACTTATTATATAATTCCTGTGCCCTTATTATATAATAAGGTGGTCGGAAAAACGAATCAACCACCTGTGGACTATTAGGTTGCAGGTGGTTGAATGTGTAATGTGTAATAATGAGACTGATGTGGCAAGACATCAGTTCTCACATTGCTTGCTGTTGCACTTGTTGTCAGTGTGTGACAAATGATTCAGAACTCGTCGTTAGCATATAGGAAATCGAAGTAAGACTGCTTCCATGTGAACAGTTCCTCAGGTTTGAAGAAACGTGCGATTTCCACAGCTGCAGACTCTGCACCGTCGCTTGCGTGTACGATATTCTCCTGGAAACTTACGCATAGGTCGCCACGAATGGTACCAGGGTCGGCATTACGTCCGTTTGTTACGCCGGTAAGTTTTCTAACGGCTTCGATAGCATCTACACCTTCCCAGCACATTGCTATGACCGGTGTGGTCATCATAGCGTCTTTCACACGCTGGAAGAATGGCTTTGATGCAAGGTGAGCATAGTGCTCACTCAGAATGGCGTCATCAAGTTGCATCATCTTCATACCACAAAGATGAAAGCCTTTCTGTTCAAAAAGTTTTATCACTTCACCAATAAGTCCGCGCTGAAGAGTACACGGTTTCAGCAACACGAGAGTTTTTTCTATCATAATTGTTATTATTAGGTTTTCTTGTTTTCAAAAATACGAAATTTATTTGATTCCTGCAATAACTTACATGTTTTTATTTCTCTCAAGGCATGGAACAATATACTTACTGCACTTCTTTTCGCTTTTTACCATTTGGTTGATGGAATAGAAAAGACATTCTTTTGTTTTTTCATAAAGACAGTAGCTGATTGTTTTTTATCGTAGAGATTGGGTTTTCTTTGATTGCATTGAAGTAGAAATTGCATAGTTCAACCAGTCTATTTAGCATGCTGAAAAGCATACATTAGTAATGAATTTCAAGAAGCGCCGTTTCTTGGCTCAAGAACCGTCGGTTTTAGCGCCAAGAACCGCCGCTTTTAGCGTCAAGAAACGGTGGTTTTACAACGTATTGATTATCAGTGTATTATGAAGCTAAAATGGAATGCTGTAAAAAATGCGTCGGCATTCTATTTTTGTTCTGGCATTTGCCATCGGTTCAACACCCTGTCGTGAAAGCGGTCAGGAGTAGATGAAACCTCGAACTGCACTGATATCGATGTGCTTTCATTGGGCATCCAACGTACTCCTGCACCTATGCGGTCGCCAAGGAGTCCCATGTTGTAGAGTGAGGAGCAGCCCCAGCCATACGGACTGTAGGGGGAATACATATCGAACAGTTGCATGGAATTGTCGTAGAACGCTTTCTGACCATAAACGAAAGCTTCCCAATGCTCGTTGAAGCGATAGTTTAGCACCCCCGTTATGCCGGCACTTCGGAATGCACCGCGACCTGTGGAATAGTTGTTGAGGTATCCTCCTATGGCAACCGACAGCTTGTCGTTTATCGGTTTGGCATAGACCGTCGCAATGTTCTGCCCCCAGCCACTGAAGGAATTCTTGCCGAATGATGTGAACGCCGATACTCCAAGGTTGACATTAAGCCCCTCGTGAATATCCCATCCCCAAAAGCCGCCCATGTATGGATAGCGCCAAGAATTGTATGACATCACTCTTCCATTGCTGTCAAGAGGAGGCAGGTGAAGAGAATCGGCTTCAGGAAGTTCCTTTTTGAAGCTTCCCACTGGTATCATGCCATTTAGATACTGAGAGTCGTCATCCACCGACTGCTGTTCTGCAGGTATAGGTTCTACAGAACTACGTAGAGTTTTGTTGTCTTGCGCAGACGTGGCAATAAATACTCCTAATGATAATATTATTGTTACTATTAATCTCATTTCGGTGTCAAATATACTCTAATTTGTTGTAATAACAAAAGTTTAGTCGTCTTTTTTATATTTATTATCATTAAATCTTTGGGATATTCGGTATAATACTATAATTTTG
>CAJPPF010000125.1 GCA_905372445.1 uncultured Prevotella sp.
GTTTTTGTTTTTTGGAACAATAAACAATGGATTCATCATGCTACTGACAAGTGATAATACTATCAGACCGCAACATATAGAAAGCGTTAAAATCGAAATACTCATTTTATTAGAAAAGATCTTCTGTTATGTATCCTATAGGCAACTTGCGACAATTGTACTGTGATGCCATTATTTCACCATAAGCACCTGCTGAGCGTAAAGCGATAAAATCGCCACGGCAAGCTTTATTTATGTCAACAGCCTTGGCAAAGATATCACTTGATTCGCAGATAGGACCGACAACATCATAGGTCTCAAACGGCTCGTCGCTCGAGATATTTTCAATTTTGTGATATGCTTGATATAATGCAGGTCGAATAAGGTCTGTCATGCCGGCATCGACAATACAAAACTGCTTGAATGTTCCTTTCTTGACGTATAGTGTCTTTGTAATTAATGTTCCACACTGGGCAACGACAGACCTGCCGAGTTCAAAATGTAACTTTTGCCCAGGTCGTAGGCGGAGATGACGGGCATAAGTGTTGAAATACTCGGTGAAGTCAGGTATAGCTTCTCGGTTAGGGTGTTCATAGCTGACTCCCAACCCACCACCAACATTGATGTTCTTAACATTTATATGATGCTTTTCCAGTTGATCTTGTAGCTCGTTGATTCGATTGCATAGAGCCTGAAAGTCCGACATATCGCAAATCTGACTTCCAATGTGGAAGTGCAGACCGGTGAACCGTACGTTTTCCATACTCGCAGCTGCCTCTATTACTGTCTCCATATCTTTCATGGCTATACCAAACTTATTCTCTGCCAGCCCCGTTGTAATATTTGCATGTGTGTGAGCTCCGATGTTAGGATTGATACGGAATGCAACGTTGGCAACTTTATTTTTGTTCTCTGCCAGCTTATTGATTATCTCCAGTTCTGGCAGACTCTCAACATTAAAGCAAAGGATATTCTTCTCCAGTCCAAGATTTATCTCCCAATCACTTTTTCCAACTCCTGCATATACAATCTTATTTGCAGGAAAACTTGCATCCAGACATGCAAGTATTTCTCCACCACTAACACAATCAGCCCCAAGTCCACTGTTGCTGATTATGTTTAGAATCTTTGGATTGGCATTCGCTTTTACTGCATAATACACCTCATATCCCTCGTGCTTAGATGTTTCTTCCCGTATAGCATCAAGCGTAGCACGCAGAATAGAGGTGTCATAATAGTAAAAAGGAGTCTCAATCTTTTTAAACTTCTCTAAAGGGAATCTTCCTTTCATAATGGTGTTGCCTGCTTTATTATTGTCCTTTGAAGAGAACGTCACTCAGGTTCTTAAGAGCCTGCTTCTTGTCAGTCTCACGTATGAGGAAAGAGATATTATAGTTTGAACCTCCATAGGAAATCATTCTTACCGGAATATTCTTCATTGCCTCTGTAGCGAGTGTCTCAAAACCAAGATTAGCCCAGTCCAAGTCGCCAACAACGCATACTATGCACATGTCTTGATCGACAGTGACAGTACCGAACTTCTTCAATTCGTCGACAATATCATTTAGATGTTTGTTGTTATCTATAGACATTGATACACCTACCTCGCTGGTGGCAATCATATCTATAGGAGTATCATAACTTTCAAATATTTCAAAGATTTTACGCAGGAAACCCGTTGCCAGGAGCATTCGTGATGATTTTATCTTGATAGCTGTGATATTGTCCTTTGCTGCTACTGCCTTTATTTTTCCACGCATTATGACATTATCTATAATTGTGCCATGAGCGTCTGGGGCCATAGTGTTGAGAAGCCGGACGGGGATTCCCGCAAACTTTGCAGGCTGAACACATGTAGGGTGGAGAATCTTTGCTCCGAAGTATGCCAATTCCGCTGCCTCCTCAAAGTTTAGCTGGTGTACAGCTTCTGTATCGTCAACAATACGTGGGTCATTGTTATGCATTCCATCAATGTCGGTCCATATCTGAATCTCATCGGCTGACAATGCTGCACCAATAAGACTCGCAGAATAATCAGAGCCACCACGCAACAGGTTATCAACCTCACCATAGGCATTGCGGCATATAAAGCCTTGTGTAACATACACCTGATAACCCTCGTTTTGCTTCATGACATTTGCAAGCTTCTCCTTTATATATTCTGAGTCAGGCTCAGAGTTTTTATCGGTACGCATGAAGTCAAAAGCCGATAACAGTATTGCATTGATACCGGTTTCCTTAAGATAATTAACAACCATGTTGGTGCTGATTATCTCACCTTGTGCAACTATCGACTTCTCTTCAAAGCTTGTGAATAGCTCTTTAGTGAACGAACGTAGGTATTGAAACTCCTGACGCAGGAAATCTCGTGTTATATTTTTGTATTCATCAGTAGAGTAGAGCTCATCTACATGTCCAAAGTATTTTGCCTCAAGCAGATTGATTACTTCATTAGCGCCTTCTGGATTTTTTTTATAGAGATAATTGCTTATTTCTATTAAGGAATTGGTTGTTCCTGCCATGGCAGATAAAACCACGAAAGTTGGTTCGCCCGACTTCGTTACTAAATGAGCGACATGTTTCATACGTTCAGGAGAACCAACTGAAGTTCCTCCGAATTTCATTACTTTCATAATTGAATCCTTTTCTATTTTATTTATTCTGTTTTCAAGTGCTATTACTCCTCAGGCATATTATTAACCTCGGAGATTCTACCGTCTTCACATTTGTATATGATACCTGGGAATTGCTTTATCATTCCCCTGTTGTGGGTCGACATTATAACGGCAGTTCCCGTCTTGCTGATGTCCTTTAGCAGACTCACAATCTGGGTTGCAGTCTCTGGATCGAGATTTCCTGTAGGTTCATCAGCGATAATCACCTTAGGACCATTAAGCAGAGCACGTGCTATAGCAATTCGCTGCTGTTCTCCGCCGGAGAGTTCATGTGGCTTGGCATTTTTCTTCTCAGTCATACCGACAGCCTCGAGTACTTCATCTATGCGCTCGTCGATACGTTCTTTATATTTCCACTTTGTTGCCTTTAATACAAACTCAAGATTCTTCTTGACTGTATGGTCGTGAAGCAGCTGAAAGTCCTGGAAGATAATTCCCATCTCACGACGCAGTGCCGGCACATCCTTAATCTTAAGTTTCAGCATATCACGTCCTAAGACTTCTGCTTTTTCTGCTTCGCCATCATAGATATCAAGTTCTGCATACATGGTTTTAAGCAACGAACTTTTGCCAGAACCTACTTTCCCAATTATATATATAAATTCTCCTTCGTCTGCCTTGAAATTTGCTTCACCGAGAATTAGCGTGTTGCCTTGGTAGACATTTACTTTCTGATAATCTATTAGCATATATAATATTCTTTATTTCAATAATTAGTGCTTCTTCCAGCCTGTGTTATGACGTTCTATATGTTCAGCAGCCATATCTTCTATACGTAAGCCTTTGCTTGACAATAATACCATTAGATGATAAATCATGTCTGCACCTTCGCATATCAATCGTTCGTTCGTTCCGTTACAAGCTTCAATGGCAAGCTATAGGGCGTCTTCACACTCTTTCTGCGCCATTCGATTTAATCCGTTATTAAATAGAGAGGTAGCGTATGAACTTTCTGGCATCTCTTCGTGGCGTATGTTTATAGTTTGCCTTTACAATAAGGTCATCGCTGTCGCAGTCGGCTTAGATATTGACAAGTTCAAGATAGTTTCCTGATGTTTTGCTTGTCTGTATAAAATAGCACGAAATATGTATTGAACACTCGTTAAACGAGGACAATGTCGAAGTTTTATTATAAACTGATGCAAATTTAATAAAAATTCTTGGTAATGTAGAAGGTAAAGACCAAATTTTTGTAGTAACTTTGCAGTCTTAATTATTATCTCTGTGTTTTCTTATCATGAAAACACAGAATTGAATACATAGAAAGTTTTTTTAGGAACATGATTGATTCATCAGTATTTCAGGGAAAGAAGGCAAAATATTATACATTAGGTTGCAAATTAAACTTTTCGGAGACATCTACATTTGGCAGAATGCTTTCTGAAATGGGTGTTATAGATGCAAAGGAGGATGAGACGGCTGACATCTGTCTAATCAATACATGTTCTGTGACAGAGATGGCAGATGCAAAATGTCGTCAGCAGATAAGAAAAATGGTGCGTCAGAATCCTGGTTCGTTTGTGGTTGTCACGGGATGTTATGCTCAATTGAAGCCTGAAAATGTTGCTAAAATTGACGGTGTAGGATTGGTCTTGGGAAGTAATGAGAAGGCTGATCTTATTCAGTATCTCTCTGATGCGTGGACTGAAGATATTTCACTTGATAACAGTGAAAAAGATTTGCAAAATAACAAGAAGTGTCATTTTGTTAAGACAAAGGAAATCAAGTCTTTTGCTCCTTCTTGTTCTCGTGGCAATAGAACACGTTTTTTTCTGAAGGTTCAAGATGGATGCAACTACTTCTGTACTTATTGTACAATACCTTATGCACGTGGCTTCTCACGAAATCCTTCGATAGAATCGCTTGTAAAACAATCAGAGCAAGCCGCAGCGGAGGGTGGAAAAGAGATTGTTCTCACGGGAGTAAACATTGGCGACTTTGGAAGAACCACCGGCGAAACGTTTCTTGATCTTGTAAAAGCGCTTGATAAAGTGGAAGGCATAGAGCGTTTCAGGATAAGTAGCCTTGAGCCTGATCTACTTGATGATGAGCTTATACGCTATTGTGCAGAAGAGTCTCGTTCATTTATGCCACATTTCCATATACCTCTGCAAAGTGGTTCTGATGAAATCTTACGATTAATGCATCGCCGTTATGACAAGGCTCTCTTTGCACATAAAATCAGTCTTATCAAAGAGATGATGCCGGATGCTTTTATTGGCGTTGACGTGATGGTAGGGTGTCGGGGAGAAACTCCTGAGCTTTTTGAGGAATGTTATGATTTCCTAAAGTCACTCGATGTTACCCAACTCCATGTTTTCCCTTATAGCGAACGCCCCGGAACATCGGCATTAAACATTCCTTACACTGTCGATTCTGTCGAGAAAAAGCGTCGTTCACAACTATTGCTTGAGTTGTCCGAGCAAAAGACGAATGCATTCTATGCTTCTTATATCGGTCAGTGCCGTGATGTCTTGCTCGAAAATGCTTCTCGCGGGAAGATAATGCATGGCTTTACTGATAATTATATTCGTGTAGAACTACCGGCTGGCTCGTACAATGAAGTCCTCGATAATCAGATTCGACGTGTACGTCTTTTAGGATTTAATTATAAGAAGACGGCATTGCGTTGTGAGCTGTTATAATATTTGACATTTAATAAATTTGACTTAAATTGCATATTTCTCACTATAATTTCATCTTTTTTAGCAATTTTATTTGGTAGTTTAAATTTCTTTTACTACTTTTGTAAATGAAAAATACAAAAGATTTAACGTGAGAAAAATATACATTGTCTTCCTCCTTTGCTTAATGTTGCTTTCGGCTTGCGAAATGACACTACCAAAGTTAGCATCGACAACTTCGGCTGACAGCATACTGATAGAGCGTTACGACCGGGTAGAAGCACGCTATCTTACTACCGGCGACTTTGCTGCTTTACAGGAGATGAATACTCAATATCCTACTCAGACACGCGCTCTTATTGAGGATATTCTTAAATTGGGTAATGTATACGAGTCTGACATCAATAAACGTCTACTTGAATTCTATCAAGACTCAACACTTCAAAATGTCATATATGCCTCACAGTCACAGTATGCTGACATGAGTGATATTACAGAAGAACTTAAGAGGGTGTTTACGAATTTACAGCGTGAAATTCCAGAACTGGAAATTCCGAAGTTCTATACACAGATTGGAGCCTTTGATCAAAGTATCGTTGTTGATGATATGTCAATAGGAATATCCTTAGATAAATATCTTGGTAAGGACTTTCCTTCATATCTACGATTCTATGACGAACAGCAACGAAGGTCAATGACCCGTGAATATATTGTATATGATTGTCTGGTATTCTATCTTATAAGTCAATATCCGTTGTCTGGTTTCGATGCGCTCTCACAGCATGAACGTGATCTTTATCTCGGAAAGTTTTTATGGTCTGCAAATGTCATTACAGGTAAAAAAATGTTTGTTAATGATGCAACACGCCATATAGATGTTTTCATGAAGAAACATAAAGAGTTTAGAATTAAGGACCTGATGAAAATGAATGATATAAACCTGCCTATATAATGTATGTGATATCATTTGTTGTCATTTACAGTATTTTGTCTTATAATACATTCTATTCATATCAACTTACAGGCAGTTTAGACGTAAATATACCGAGTTCGAGATAAGAACTGTCTTGTAAAAGTTATAGAAATTTTATTCAAAACTGACATTTCGTAAAGAAAATTCCTCTTTACAGTTTTTAGCGAAATAGAAAACCAAGGACAAGGATTTACACAGTCTGCATAGCAACAAACACTATCTTTGAGAATCGACAAGAGCTGAAACAAGCTTAATTTCGTGCTTTTTATCGGAAAAAGCGACTGTTCTTTACGCTGAAAACAGCGGTTTTATCGGCAAGAAACGCCGGTTTTAGACGTAAGAAACGGCACTTCTTGAAATTGATTCGTTTTTTTATATTCATTAAAAAGGTCTATTACATTGATTGTCAACATATTATATGTAATAGCAAAAATAAGTGTTTTTTGTAATCGAAAGGCAATGAGCTGGCAAATATTGGCTGTATGCATGCTTAGAACAGCCTTTTTGTTGAATTTATTCATAACACCAATAAATATATCCGCAACACCTATTTATCGGCATTGCGGATATTATATAT
>CAJPPF010000126.1 GCA_905372445.1 uncultured Prevotella sp.
TGTATTCGTGGTCAGAACAGCCTTTTTGTTGATTTTATTCACAGCATCCGAAAGCTTATGCATAGACGAACGAAACCTGACGAAGAGATATCGCCGACGCCAAATGAACGGCACGCGGTCTATTGATCGATTTGGGTTTAACATCAACAACCGCCGTTTCAGTCCATGCAAACTTTAACCCGAATCGGTCATTAGGACGCATATGCTTAGATTTGTTATTACCGCCATGCTTCCTGTCTGCTTTAGCCCGATTGCCGACATCTGCGCTGCCATTACATCTCGACGTAGCCCGCTACGCCTTCGATGAAACGCCAGCACATCTGCTCAACAATAGAACAAAATCAGCCAAGGACTCTAATGACCGATTTGGGTTTAATGTCTGTTTTCCCATTATTTCGATTTTTCACTCTAAAGGCGTCATTAGATTGTAATTATAACGGTAATTGCTGTCTTTTTGCACGAAAGTGAAAGTATAAACTGGCGGAATGATAAGGAAATGATAGAATAATATCAAAACACCTGCTAATATGGAAAATGTAGACGCTTTTCTTTTGCGTCTCAAGTTTTTTGCGTATCTTTGCAATCAAATAAAAGAAAGATTTCTATGGCACGCAATATATTTCGAGGTCTGGGTCTGGCATTGGTCACTCCATTTACGAGTGATGGAGAAGTCGATTACCAAGCTCTGAAGAGATTGATAGAATTTCAGATAACAAATGGTGCTGATTTCCTTTGTGCTCTCTGTACAACAAGCGAGACACCATGTCTGACGGATGCTGAGAAAAAAGCTGTCAGGGATTTGGTAGTTGAGGTAAACAACGATCGTCTTCCACTGATGATAGGATGTGGCGGAAACAATACGGCAGCAATACTTGAAGAGTTGCGCACGTCTGATTTCACGGGCTTTGATGCTGTGCTGAGCGTATGTCCTTATTACAACAAACCGTCGCAGGAAGGTTTGTATCAGCATTTCAAAGCCATAGCTGATGCAAGTCCGCTGCCTGTAGTATTATATAATGTGCCTGGACGTACAGGCGTCAACATGGAAGCCAAGACAACGGTTCGCCTGGCTCATGACTGTGAGAATATCATTGCCATAAAGGAAGCATCCGGGCATATGGAGCAGGTGGACGAGATTATCAGCAACAAACCTGACCGTTTCGATGTGCTTTCGGGCGACGATGCCCTTACATTCCCGATGGTTGCCAGTGGTGCTGCGGGTGCTATATCTGTCATCGGCAACGCACTGCCAAAGGAAATCAGTCGTATGATTCGTCTGGAATTCCGTGGTGAATACGAACCGGCGCGAAAGATACATCATCGTTTTCAGGAACTCTACAGTCTGCTTTTCGTCGATGGAAACCCTGCCGGAGTGAAAGCATTGCTCTCAGAGATGGGATTCATTGAGAACCAGCTCCGCCTGCCCCTCGTCCCGACACGTATCACAACGCGTGAGAAGATGGCGAGAATACTTACCGACTTGAGAGTGTAGAAACGCCTCGTCGTGATGGAATGCCGTTTGGCTGAGGTTATTATAAGAGAGATTTATGGATAGATTATTTGTTTTTGACACCACACTGCGTGATGGGGGCAAGCATATGATTGTCAGTTCGACACCGTTGCGGGTATGCTTGGACAGAACGGCAGTCGCCAAAGTGAAACACGATTTTCTACGTGTTTCTTCCGGCATGGGCGATGTCAGTCCTATTGCTGCCATAGGACTTGACATAGCAGGGCAGAAATTTGAGGACTCTGCAACGGGTAATGGTCCTGTTGACGCTGCAATAAAAGCCTTGGAGAAGATAATCAACAAAGAAATGACTCTTAAGGAATTGACCATACAGGCTATCAGTAAAGGCTCGAATGACATGGCGAAAGTTCATCAGAGTGTTGAGTGCGACGGTAGTATTTATTATGGCTTTAGTGCCAACACCGATATCGTGTAGGCTTCTGTTGAGGCTTACATTGATGCAATAAACAAGTTTAAATAATCTCTATAATTATATGAAAAGTCTTTTTGATAAGATATGGGACGCTCATGTCGTGCAAAACATTGAAGAGGGTCCTACACAACTATATATTGACCGCCTTTATGCTCATGAGGTGACCTCGCCGCAGGCTTTCGATACATTGCGCGATAAGAATATCAAGGTTTTGCGTCCGGAGAAGATATTTGCTATGCCGGATCATAATACTCCGTCTGATCAGCAGTCGATAATCAATGACCCTGTAGGCAGAAAGCAGGTTGACACCCTTGCAAGGAATTGTGCGGAGTTCAGTATCAACCACTTCGCTATGGGGTCGAAGGACAACGGTATCATACACGTTGTAGGTCCGGAGAAAGCGCTTTCTCTTCCGGGCATGACAATTGTCTGTGGCGATTCGCACACATCGACACATGGTGCCGTTGGAGCCATCGCAATGGGTATTGGCACATCGGAGGTAGCGCAGGTGCTTGCCTCGCAGTGTATCCTTCAGTCGAAACCGAAAACAATGCGCATAAACATTGAAGGCGAGCTGCAGGAAGGAGTGACGGCAAAGGATGTCGCGCTGTATATCATGGCGCAGCTTACGACAAGCGGTGCTACGGGGTATGCGGTGGAATATTCCGGTTCAACAGTGCGTAACATGTCGATGGAAGGACGCCTCACGCTGTCGAATCTTTCTATAGAAATGGGGTCGCGTGCCGGAATCATTGCCCCAGACGATATAACATTTGATTATCTTAAGGGGCGTGAATATGCTCCAAAAGGCGCAGAGTGGGATAAGGCAGTGGCGTTTTGGAGGACGCTGCACAGCGATGATGACGCCGTGTTCGATAAGGAAGTGACATACAATGCAACCGATATCAAGCCTCGTGTCACATACGGTACGAACCCAGGAGCGGGCATTGCTATTGATGAAAGCATCCCTATGCTCGACGAGATTCCGGCGTCTGAACAGGCACAATTCCTTGGAATGCTCGACTATATGCAGTTTGCACCTGGACAGAAATTAGAGGGAATGCCTGTAGACTACTGCTTCTTAGGTGCCTGCACAAACGGTCGCATAGAAGATTTCCGTGCTTTCGCTTCTGTTGTTAATGGCAGAAAGAAAGCCGACAATGTAGTCGCATGGCTTGTTCCAGGCTCGTGGCTTGTTCGTCAGCAGATATTTGATGAGGGCATCGACAAGGTGCTTCTTGATGCAGGCTTCGAACTTCGCCTGCCTTCATGTTCATCATGTCTGGCAATGAATCCTGATAAAGTACCGGCAGGAAAACTCGCAATATCTACTTCAAACCGAAACTTCGTTGGTCGTCAGGGACCGGGAGCACGCACTGTTCTGGCTTCGCCGCTGGTTGTGGCAGCAAGCGCATTGACAGGAGTAATCACTGACCCACGTAAATTGTAATACACTATGGCAAAAGAGAAATTTGACGTTATACAATCAACTTGTATTCCCGTTGCTATCGACAATTGTAATACCGACCTTATAATCCCTGCCCGTTATCTTGCATCGACAACGCGCGATCCGAAATTCTTCGGCGATGCTTTCATGCACGACCTGCGCTTTGATGCTGACGGAAAAGAGATAGCAGACTTCGTAATGAACCGCCCTGAATATCGAGACGCTCCACGCAAGGGAGTACATGAGATTATATTAGGTGGTCAGAACTGGGGCAGTGGCTCTTCACGCGAACATGCTGCCTGGGCAATAGCAGGCTATGGAGTGCGTGTAGTCATCTCAAGCTCGTTCGCAGACATACATCGTAACAACTTGCTAAACTGTTTTGTGCTGCCGGTTGTTGTCAGTCATGACTTCCAACAGGAGCTGTTTGCAACGGTCGAGGCGAACCCGCGGGCAGAGGTTAAGGTGGACTTGCCGAACCAGACGGTAACGAATGTTACTACTGGACGTTCGGAGTCGTTTGATATAAATACGTATAAGAAGTTCTGTCTTATGAATGCTTACGACGACATCGACTTCCTGTTGAGCAATAAATCGAAGATAATAGAGTATGAGAGCTCTCACTAAGTAATCATCGGTGGCATGGATGTAAGTAAGAAAAGAATAGAAATAATGGATACGACGCTCCGCGACGGCGAACAGACAAGTGGCGTGTCGTTCCTTCCACACGAGAAACTGCAGATAGCGCGCTTGCTCCTCGTCGAGTTATGCGTTGACAGAGTGGAGATAGCTTCGGCACGAGTGTCGGAAGGAGAGTTTGAAGCAGCGCAGAGTATTTGCCGATGGGCAAAGAAACACGATATGCTTGATAGGGTAGAGATTCTTGGATTCGTTGATGGAGACAAGTCGCTCGACTGGATAGAAGAAGTGGGTGGGCGTGTTGTCAATCTACTTATGAAAGGCTCTTATCGTCATTGCACGGAGCAACTGAAGAAGACACCCGAGGAACATCTCGCTGATGTGAAGGCATCTATTGCAAAGGCACATCAGCGCAATATTGATGTCAATATATATCTTGAGGACTGGTCTAACGGAATGAAAGATTCACCTGATTATGTCTTAGCTATGGTTGATGCGCTGAGAGACTGCGGTGTGAAACGGTTCATGCTTCCCGATACACTTGGAGTGCTGAACCCGATGACCGTGATTGACTATTTTTCCTTGATGGTGGAGCGCTATCCTGAGCTTCATTTCGACTTTCACGGACATAATGATTACGACCTTGCCGTCAGCAATGTCTTTGCTGCAGTGAGGTGCGGTGCCAAGGGCTTGCACACATCTGTCAATGGTCTTGGCGAACGAGCAGGTAATGCGCCTATAGCCTCAGTGCAGGCTATATTAAAGGATCATTTCCATGCTGTCACAAACATACATGAAGACAAACTCAATGAGGTGAGCCATATTGTAGAGAGTTATTCAGGCATTGCCATACCGCCCAATAAGCCAATAGTCGGCAACTCGGTCTTCACACAGGTTGCGGGTGTCCATGCTGATGGCGATAATAAGAACGGTCTGTACCAGAACGAACTCTTGCCAGAGCGTTTCGGCCGTAAGCGTGAATATGCTCTCGGCAAGTCGTCGGGTAAAGCAAATATCAGAAAGAACCTTGAGGAGCTTGGTCTTGAACTTTCTGAGGAGGCTATGAAGAAAGTCACAGCGCGTATCATTGAGCTTGGCGACAAAAAGGAGCTGGTCACACAAGAGGACCTTCCGTACATTGTCAATGATGTCTTGAAACATACGACCATTGACGACAAGGTTAAGTTGAAGAGCTATATGGTCTCTACAGCCTACGGATTAAAACCACTTGCCTCTGTTCAGTTGGAGGTGAACGGCGAGATATACGAGGAGACAGCTACGGGCGATGGACAGTACGACGCCTTCGTGCGTTGCATACGCCATATTTACAAGAACAAACTTGGGCGTGATTTCCCGTGGCTTGCCAACTATAATGTGAGCATCCCGCCAGGCGGACGAACCGATGCTTTGGTGCAGACAAACATTGAATGGGAGTATGGGAGCAAGTCTTTCCGTACTCATGCTCTTGATGCCGACCAGACAGAGGCAGCCATAAAGGCAACAATCAAAATGTTGAATATTATAGAGTAAAATTAAAAGGAATCATATATGGAATTGAAAATTGCTGTTTTGGCAGGTGATGGAATCGGTCCGGAGATAATGGAACAGGGCGTTGCTGTGCTTGATGCTATAGCAAAGAAATATGGACACGTGGTCAGCTATAAGGAAGCACTGTGCGGTGCTCACGCTATTGACGAAGTGGGCGACCCTTTCCCAGATGAGACTTTCCATATCTGTGAAGACGCCGATGCTGTTCTTTTCGCAAGTGTAGGCGACCCAAAGTTCGATAATAATCCTACAGCGAAGGTGCGTCCTGAGCAAGGACTGCTAGCTATGCGTAAGAAACTCGGTCTGTATGCCAACATACGCCCTGTGACAACATTCGATTGTCTGGTACATAAGTCGCCATTGAAAGATGAACTTGTGCGTGGCGCAGACTTCATTTGTATACGTGAACTCACCGGAGGTATGTATTTTGGAAATAAGCAAGAGCCGCTGATGAATGCAGCGATTGGCGAGGAAGACGCTTTCGATACCAACTACTACACACACCATGAGGTTGAACGTATTCTGCATGTTGCTTATCAGTATGCACGTCAGCGCAGAAAGCATGTCACTGTTGTAGACAAAGCGAATGTCCTTGCATCATCACGTTTGTGGCGTAAGGTGGCACAGAACGTCGAGAAACAGTATCCAGACGTGGCGACAGATTATATGTATGTCGATAATGCTGCGATGCGAATGATACAGGATCCGAAGTTCTTCGATATCATTGTTACAGAGAATACTTTTGGCGATATACTCACAGACGAAGGCTCATGTATAACAGGCTCAATGGGATTGCTTCCGTCAGCCTCTACGGGTTCGTCTACTCCGGTATTTGAACCTATCCACGGTTCATGGCCACAAGGAAAAGGATTGAATATTGCTAATCCCTTGGCGCAGATTCTCTCTGTTGCGATGCTGTTTGAATACTTCGGTCTGAAAGACGAGGGCACATTGATCCGTGATGCTGTAGATGCGTCACTAAATCAGAATATTCGCACTCCGGAGATACAGGTTGAAGGTGGAGAAAAATACGGCACAAAGGAGGTCGGAGCGTGGATTGTTGATTTTATAAATAAAAAATAATGCTTCATATATAACATT
>CAJPPF010000127.1 GCA_905372445.1 uncultured Prevotella sp.
ACCGGTAAAACGTGCTATCCAGCATCTTGTACTCGACGATATGAGTAAGTCGTTGCTTTCAGGAACTATCTCACGTGAACATCCAATAGTCGTTGATGCAAACAGCAACGGACTATTTTTTCATTCATAAATGAAATGATGTTGCGTTATGAGCGTGCACCAAACTGAGGATCATAGCCTTGGTCGGTAAGATAATTGACAGCCGCAGGCGTCCATTTCATGTTAAAGCCCTGTGCGTAGAGCATCTGACTGACTTTCTCGAGTTGCATATCAACAATCTTTGACAACTCATCACGTGTGAGCTGGTGGAAGAATATAATCTCATCAATACGGTTTCGGAACTCCGGACGCATAATACTGTTCAGCTGTTCCTCTTTCATATTAGAGGTCATGATAATGATCGTATTCTTGAAATTGACCGTCCTGCCTTTGTTATCTGTAAGACGTCCGTCATCGAGCACCTGCAACAGTGTGTCGAAAACATCAGGATGTGCTTTATCAATCTCATCGAACAGCACTACAGAATACGGTTTCCTGCGTACAGCCTCCGTAAGTTGACCACCCTCATCATAACCGACATATCCCGGAGGTGCACCGACAAGTCGGGTTACGCTGAACTTTTCCTGATATTCCGACATATCAATTCGTGTGATCATCTTCTCGTCATTAAAGAGATAATCAGCCAGAGCCTTTGCCAATTCGGTCTTACCGACACCTGTAGAGCCTAAGAATATGAAACTTGCAATAGGTCGTTTGGGGTCCTGCAGACCTGCACGGCTTCTTCTTACTGCATTGCTCACGGCTTCTATAGCCTCATTTTGCCCTACAACACGCTTATGGAGTTCCTCCTCAAGATGAAGGAGTTTATCCTTATCGCTCTGTAACATTCGTTTCACAGGAATACCGGTCCAACGAGAAACGACCTCGGCTATATCATCTGCCGTAACCTCCTCGCGCAGCAATTTCTCATTATCGTTGGACATCTGAGCATTAAGAGACTCCAATTCTTTGTCAAGTGACGGGATGCGCGAATATCTAATCTCTGCGACTTTCGCATAGTCACCCTGACGTTCAGCCTCCTCTGCCTGCAGTTTTAAGCTCTTCGACTGTTCTCTAATCAACTGAATCTTATCAGCAAGAGCCTTTTCTTCCTGCCACTTTTTGTTCATTGATGATAACTGCGCATTAAGACTTTCCAGTTCTTCTTCTATCTTCTGAAGCTTTTCCTTGTCGTTTTCTCGCTTAATAGCAACACGCTCAATCTCGAGCTGACGTACCTTTCGTGTCATTTCATCCATTTCCTCCGGCATAGAGTCGTGCTCCATACGAAGTTTTGCTGCAGCTTCATCCATGAGGTCGATGGCCTTATCAGGCAAGAATCGTTCTGAGATATAACGTGCAGAAAGATGCACTGCTGCTATACAAGCATCGTCTTGTATCAGAACCCTGTGGTGATTCTCATAGTTTTCTTTCAGTCCTCGCAGGATAGATATGGCATCACTTTCACTTGGTTCGTCAACCATTACTGACTGAAATCTACGCTCAAGAGCCTTATCCTTTTCAAAATATTTTTGGTATTCGTTTAGGGTTGTGGCGCCAATGGCACGCAATTCACCACGTGCAAGAGCCGGTTTCAATATGTTTGCAGCATCCATAGCTCCTTCACCACCACCTGCACCTACGAGTGTATGAATCTCATCAATAAAGAGAATTATTTGTCCGCTTGCATCTGTTACTTCCTTGATAACACCTTTAAGACGTTCCTCAAACTCACCTTTATACTTGGCACCTGCTACAAGAGCGCCCATATCAAGTGAGAAGATAAGACGATTCTTAAGGTTCTCAGGAACATCGCCACGCATGATACGCTGAGCAAGACCTTCTACAATAGCAGTCTTACCTGTACCGGGTTCGCCAATAATAATAGGGTTATTCTTCGTCCTGCGGGAAAGAATCTGCAAGACTCTTCGTATTTCATCATCACGGCCAATGACAGGATCAAGTTTCCCTTGTCGTGCATCAGCAACAAGATTTCGTGCATAACGGTTAAGGTTTTCAAACTTTGAGCCGTTGTTTTGTGTTTGTTGATTATTCATCATAGTTTACATCCTTTCAATTTTTATTTCTATTCCATTAACTACAAAGAATATTCCCACAAAGAAAAGCTGCCACTTTGTCTAAAAGCGCAAGACAAAGTGGCAGTTGGTTTTAAATATATCTTTAACCTCCGAAGTCGTCAAAGGCAATCATATCGTCCTCAACACCCAGAGAATGGAGTAAATCGAGAACAGTCTTTGCCATCATTGGCGGTCCACATAGATAATACTCGCAATCCTCGGGAGCCTCATGCAACTTAAGATAAGTATCGCCCATGACAGGAGCAACGAAGCCTGGAGTATATTTTACACCAGCCTCATCAGCCTTTGGATCCGGACGGTCAAGTGCAAGATGAAAGTGGAAATTATCATAGTCCTTTTCCAACTGCAGGAAGTCGTCGAGGAATGGTATCTCCTCAAGAGCACGTGCGCCATAGAAATAATGCATCTCACGATCGCGGATATTAAGCGTCTTCAGACAGTGCATAATCTGTGCACGGAGAGGAGCCATACCGGCTCCACCACCAACCCAGATCATCTCACGACCAGTACCGTACTTAGGACGGAACTCTCCATAAGGACCTGACATAATAACTTTGTCGCCAGGTTTAAGATTGAATATAAATGAAGAAGCGATACCAGGACTAACTTCCATGAAACCTGTGCCCTGCCCCTTTGGCTTGAAAGGTGGAGTTGCAATGCGGACATTCAAAGTAATGATGTCGCCCTCATCAGGATAGTTTGCCATAGAGTAAGCACGCACTGTCTCGTCTGGGTTAGAACACTTGAGAGTAAACAGCCCGAACTTCTCCCATGCAGGAAGATAAGTATCGCCAATAAGAGATTTATCGAAGTTGTTATAGTCTATATCCTTAAATTCCGGTATACGAATCTGTGCGTAAGAACCAGGTTCAAAGTCCATATGTTCACCTGGAGGGAGAGCAACTTTAAACTCTTTGATGAAGGTTGCAACATTGCGGTTGCCAATAACTGTACACTCCCACTCCTTGACACCCAGTACGGAATCAGCAACCTTGAGTTCCAAATCGCCCTTCACCTTACACTGACAACCAAGTCGATATCCTTCTTTTATCTGCTTACGTGTGAAATGTCCCTTCTCGGAATCGAGTATTTCACCACCACCAGATACCACCTGGCATTTACACTGTGCACAAGAACCTTTTCCTCCACATGCTGACGGAAGATAAACACCCTCCTCTGCAAGTGTGGAGAGAACACTTGCTCCCTGCTCTACTTCATAGATATTACCATTCACAGTAACCTTAACCTTGCCTGAGGGACTAAGGAATTTCTTTGCTACAAGTAATATGATTACAATGAGCAATATAACAACGAGGAATACCCCGATAGATGTTAAAATATAATTTACCATACGATTATTTCCTCCTTATTATATTTTAAGACCAGAGAAGCACATCATTGCAAGTGCCATAAGACCAACAGTTATAAATGTAATGCCAAGTCCCTGAAGTGGTTTTGGGACATCAGAGTAAGCCATCTTCTCACGGATAGCACCCATTGCAACAATAGCAAGTAACCATCCAAGGCCGGAACCAATGGCATAAGCGATCGCGTCCCATACATTAGTGATGGCTTGTGTGTTGTCGGCATCAAGATTTATACGCTGTTGCATAAAAAGCGACGCTCCCATGATTGCACAGTTCACCGCAATCAGCGGAAGGAAGATTCCAAGTGACGCGTAAAGTGAAGGAGAGAATCGCTCGACAACCATCTCTACAATCTGTACTATACCTGCTATTACGGCGATGAACAGAATGAATGACAAATAGGTAAGATCCTGTCCAAAGATGCCATCTTCTGCAAGTACCTTTGTCTGAAGAAGGTAATCAACAGGAACTGTAATTAGCAAAACAAATGTTACTGCAAGTCCAAGTCCCATTGATGTCTTTACGTTTTTGCTCACTGCCAGAAATGAACACATTCCAAGGAAGAAAGCAAACACCATGTTATCGACAAAGATTGAACGGAAAAAAAGTGAGATTATATGTTCCATTTATTTGTCCTCCTTATAAAAATAAGCACGATGTACCCAAATAACAACTCCCACAAGGATAAGCGCCATAGCAGGCATTGTCATCATACCATTGTTAATATAACCCATATCGTAAGCACTCTGAGGTATAATCTGGAAGCCAAGGAGTGAACCACGTCCAAAGAATTCACGTGCTGCACCTACGACGACAAGGATATAGGCATATCCAAGTCCGTTTGCAACACCATCAATAAATGATGGCAATGGCGCATTCATGGAAGCAAAAGCTTCAAGACGTCCCATAAGTATACAGTTGGTTATTATAAGACCTACATATACAGAAAGCTCTACGCTAACATCATACACAAAAGCTTTGAGTATCTGACTGACGATTGTCACAAGTGCAGCTACAACAACAAGCTGTACAATAATACGGATGCGGTTTGGGATAGTCTTGCGAATCAGAGAGATAATTACATTTGAAAAAGCAGTAATAACCGTCACCGCTAAACTCATTACGATAGCAGGCTTCAACTGGCTTGTCACCGCAAGAGCAGAACAAATGCCAAGAACCTGAATAAGAATAGGATTATTACTGTTCAGAGGACTAAGGAAGACTTCCTTGTTAGCTTTTGAAAAAATACTCATTTCTATATTCCTCCTTTATTTACTTTCATTAATAAAACTGAGATAATTTCTTAAGGATGTCTTAAGCATCTGGTCTACTCCATTACATGTAAGCGTAGCACCAGTAACTGCATCAACCTCACATTCAGGGTCTGGCTTGTCTGATGCTTTCTTCACACCTAACATAATGTTCTCACCATCAATGACTTTCTTTCCTTTAAACTGCTCTCTCCATTTCTTAGAATCCTTGATTTCAGCACCAAGTCCTGCAGTCTCACCTTCGTGGTTGAAGAAAGCAGAATAGACCGTCTTCCTGTCACTGTTTAAAGCAACATAACCCCAGATAGGACCCCAGAGACCTGCACCATATACAGGGATGACATATTTTGTGTCACCATCAACTGTTGCCACAAAAACATGGAAACGACCTGTCTTAATTTCAGGATTGTAATTTGTAACAAACTCGTCAGCAGGAACTTCAGTAAGCTTTGAACCGTCCCAAAGATTATCCTTTACTAATTCAGAGAAAGTGGCATCAACATCGTCTGTGGTTATCTGAAGAGCCTCAAGAATCTGTGACTTAACGTCATTCTTGACATTCTTATCCTGTGTATCCTTTAAAGATGAAGACACGAATGCCAAAAGGAATGCCACTATCAAAACAAGGATAGTTGCATAAGCAATAATGTATGTATTGCTGTTTGTATTCAGTTTTGCCATATTGTGTTCCTCCTATTGTTTATTAGCACGTTTAGCACGTTTTCTTATATTAGCATCAACAACATAGTGATCGATTGTTGAAGCAAACATGTTCATCAGCAAAATAGCGAGCATCATTCCCTCTGGATAACCAGGATTCATGACACGCACAATAATTGCAACAAAACCTATTAATAAACCATAAATATACTGTCCGCGGTTGGTTCTACATGATGTAACAGGATCTGTTGCCATAAATACAGCACCAAAAGCAAAGCCTCCATATACAAGATGCTGAAGACCAATGCTTGCACTTGGGTATGTTGCAGCGTCCATGCCTGCAGATGCTAAGAGAGCCGCTGTAAGACCTCCACCAACAAATACAGATAACATAATTCTCCAGCTGGCAATGCCAGACCAAAGAAGGATAACAGCGCCTACGGCAATGGCTATAACAGATGTTTCACCAATTGAACCAGGGATAAAACCTATAATAGCATCATAGAGTTCTGTTCCCGTAGAACCTGTTTGAGCAACAATGCCCAGAGGCGTTGCAGCTGTTGTTCCATCAGCAAGGGCATAACCCATGCCAAAGATTGTATCGTTAGCCACCCAAACAGAGTCTCCCGACATCATAGTTGGATAAGAGAAGAACAAGAAAGCACGTGCAACGAGTGCTGGGTTGAATATATTCATACCTGTACCACCAAAGATCTCCTTACCAATGATCACTGCGAAAGCACATGCAATGGCAAGCATCCATAACGGAGTGTTTATAGGTATAATCATTGGTATGAGAATACCTGATACAAGATAGCCTTCTTGAATTTCTTCATGCTTATACTGTGCCCAGACAAACTCAATACCAAGGCCAACAAGATATGAAACGATAATCTTTGGGAGTACTGCACAAGCGCCAAAAATAAACATTGAAAGGAATGTCGTCTCTGCAAGTTTACCTGCAACAAGTGCATTCTGGTAACCAACATTATACATTCCAAAAAGCAATGCTGGCATTAATGCCATAACAACGAACGACATGATTCGTTTTGAATCTATGGCATCATGAATATGAACACCCGACTTTGAAGTAGCATTTGGTACAAAGAGGAATGTCTCAAAACCATCAAAAACGCTCTGTAGAGCAGAGAATTTACCACCTTCGACAAAGTTAGGCTTGATTCTGTCTATTAAAATTCTTAAAGTCTTCATACTATGCATTCTCC
>CAJPPF010000128.1 GCA_905372445.1 uncultured Prevotella sp.
CAGTAAATGAGCGTAATAACCAAATAAATCTCATTTAATTTGGTATTAGCTAATGCAGCTAAATTCAGCTTGCCATCGCACTGCAACAAATGGGAAAAACAAGATTTACAATGATAAAAATAGAAAAGCAATTAGTTTCTATTAATAGATTCTTGGTCCGAAAAGTAGCGTTCCAATTCGAATTAATGTAGAACGATGCCTGATAGCAATTTTATAGTCACCACTCATACCCCATGAACGTTCACAGAAATAATCCTCAGTAGAGAAATATCTTTCTTTGATGATGTCGAATAATTCTCCTGCTTTGTCAAACTCGCATGCAATCTGAGTATCATCATCGGTAAATGAAGACATTGCCATGATTCCGCATATCCGAACATTTGGGAACCTCTCTTTTACTCCTGAATCCAATAGCGAAATACATTCTTCTGAAGTAAAACCGCTTTTTGTCTCCTCCTCAGCAATGTGCAGTTCCAATAGAATGTCTATAACTCTGTCATGCTTTACGGCTTGCTTGTTAATCTCTGCTATAAGACGTTCAGAATCAACACTTTCAATCATAGAAACATAAGGAGCGATATACTTCACTTTATTTGTTTGCAGATGCCCAATGAAGTGCCACTCTATGTCCTTCGGGAGCAATTCTACCTTCCGGCGTAGTTCCTGCACAATGCTTTCGCCAAAGATACGCTGTCCGGCAGCATAAGCGTCTTCTATATATCGGGCAGGATGATACTTGCTCACTGCTACAAGGCGTACATCATGTGGCAGTGTGGCAAGTATCTGTTCTATCTTTTCCTTTACCGGATACATTATTCCTTATTCTTCCTTATTACATTTGTTGTTGCTCTTCATATTCAGGCACATCACTTTGTTTTTCCTCAATCTTTGCCTCATGCTCAAACACATCCATGACGGTGGTCTCTGCAACTGATGCAATTGCATAATCTATCATTGTCTTGCCCATCACTTCATCAATGTTCTTAACAGCTTTGAATAGCGTAGATGCCTGAACGAGATAGTACACATTCTGACGTTTCTCTTTCTCCGTCTTCTCATCAATGGTGATAAACTGCAACTTTGCCTTATACCATCTGTCATCACGAGCATCTTCCGAGAAAAATATCTCTTTGTATGATGCAGGTTTTATATCAACAATATCAAAAGCTCCACTTATGTATGCGCGCATCTCTTCCATGATTGTAGCCTCTGCATCTGAGAAACTCAGTGCGTCGACCACATAAAGCTCCTTGGTTGGCTTCATAAGACCGTCGGCATCCATCATCTTATCATACTTTATTTTTGTCTCAAACCACTTTGCTGTTCTTGTTCTCATAATATAATAATGTGTTATTTCAGTTGCAATTCATTGCCATCAAAGATGACAAATCAATACTGACTGCAAAAGTACAGAATTTATTTCGATTTCAGACATATGACAGTAAAAAACACCGAAAAAAAAAGTTTTTGTGCAGCGTATTACATTATATCATTTTTTTTCCGTAAATTTGTCACATATAATACATCTACATTATCATCATTGATGATAGACTATGTAGGAAACATAGAACTATAAAAGTTATAACATGCCAGAGATTTCAAAACGTGGTAAGGAGATGCCAGAATCGCCAATCAGGAAGTTGGCACCATTAGCAAATGCTGCAAAAAAAAGAGGTACTCATGTTTATCATCTCAATATCGGTCAGCCAGATCTCCCTACACCAAAGGAGGGCTTGGATGCTCTAAAGACCATTGACCGTCAGGTACTTGAGTATTCGCCATCACAGGGATATCTTTCATATAGAGAGAAACTTGTAGATTACTATAAGAAATACAATATCAATGTCACAGCCGATGAGATTATTATCACATCCGGAGGGTCGGAAGCTGTGCTTTTCGCTTTTATGTCGTGTCTGAATCCTGGCGATGAGATTATCATTCCAGAACCGGCTTATGCCAACTATATGGCGTTTGCTATTTCAG
The DNA here is from genome assembly GCA_905372445.1 of uncultured Prevotella sp. GTDB lineage: Bacteria > Bacteroidota > Bacteroidia > Bacteroidales > Bacteroidaceae > Prevotella. The sequence continues at coordinate 1,984 of CAJPPF010000128.1, forward strand.
CCGGTGCGAAGATACGGACCATAGCAACTACCATTGATGAAGGTTTCTCACTGCCTAAAGTGGAGAAATTCGAAGAACTTATCAATGAGCATACAAGGGCTATCTTGATTTGTAATCCAAATAACCCGACAGGTTATCTCTACACTCGCAGGGAAATGAATCAGATACGCGACCTTGTTCAGAAATACGATCTCTACCTCTTCTCTGACGAGGTATATCGCGAGTATATATATACTGGTTCACCCTATATCTCTGCTTGTCATCTTCAGGGTATAGAAAACAATGTCATACTTATTGATTCCGTATCGAAGCGCTACTCTGAGTGCGGCATTCGTGTGGGAGCACTGATAACGAAGAACCCTGAAGTAAGAATGGCTGTCATGAAGTTCTGCCAGGCTCGTCTGTCTCCACCGCTTATCGGACAGATTGTTGCCGAGGCATCGCTTGATGCTCCGGAAGAATATCATCGCAATGTATATGATGAATATGTAGACCGAAGAAAATGCCTGATTGACGGACTTAACCGTATTCCTGGCGTTTACTCACCTATCCCTATGGGTGCATTCTATACCGTTGCCAAACTGCCTGTTGATGACAGTGAGAAGTTCTGCCGCTGGTGCTTGGAAGAGTTCGAATACGAAAGAAGCACCGTGATGATGGCTCCTGCTGCAGGTTTCTACACTACACCTGGAGCTGGAATAAATCAAGTGCGTATAGCCTACGTACTGAAAAAGGAAGACCTCGAGAAGGCACTTGTCATCTTAGAGAAAGCACTTGAGGCGTACCCTGGAAGAGTATTATAAGTAATACACGAAAAGTGAACTTACCATTATTCCTTTCACAAAGAATATACGGCACTAAAGAAGACAGGAAGAAAGTGTCGCGACCTGCAATACGCATTGCAACGATTGGTGTTGCAATAGGACTTGCTGTTATGATAATATCAGTCAGTGTGGTTCTTGGTTTCAAGAATACAATACGCGATAAGGTCATAGGCTTCGGCAGCCACATACAAGTTGCCAATTTCATGACCTTGCAGACGGCAGAACAGTTTCCTATTCAGGTGAACGACTCTATGATGAAGGTTTTGGAAGGCATTGAGGGGGTAAATCACGTGCAACGATACTCCTATACACAAGGCATACTGAAGACCAACGAGAATTTCCTTGGTGTGAATTTCAAAGGTGTTGGCGAGGAATGGGATTCAACATTTATACACAATAATATGGTTGAAGGCTCCATTCCTAAGTTCTCCTCTGATGCCAGTTCAAACAAGATTCTTGTGTCACAGAGCATTGCTGATAAACTTCACCTCAACTGCGGTCAGCGCATCTTTGCATATTTCATCAACGACCAGGGTGTACGAACACGACGCTTTACCATAAGCGGCATATACCGTACGAACTTGTCGCAATATGATGATGTGACCTGTTTCACCGATCTTTATACATCAATCAAACTCAATGGTTGGGAAAAAGATCAAGCTTTAGGTGCAGAAATCGCAGTCGACGACTTCAACCAACTGCAGTTTGTTGCCGACCGTGTCATTAATAAGGTCAATAAGACAATCGACACCTATGGCAGTACATACTCTTCAAAGGACATAAAAGAACTCGTTCCACAGACATTTGCATGGCTCGACCTGTTAGACCTTAATGTGTGGATTATTCTCGCCCTTATGGCACTCGTCGCATCTGTGACAATGGTTTCCGGTCTGCTTATCATCATACTCGAACGTACATCAATGATAGGAATCCTAAAAGCTTTAGGAGCATGCAACAGCAGCATTCGCCATACTTTTCTTTATTTTGGTGGCTATATCATTATGAAAGGACTGATACTTGGCGACATCTTTGCCGCCATAATTATCACTATACAACGTTTCTATGGCGTAATAAAACTTGACCCTCAAAATTATTATGTAAGTACAGTGCCAATGGAGGTGAATATTTTATTCTTCGTTGCAATAAACATCGCTACCCTTATAATCTGTCTGCTTGTGCTTATAATACCAAGTTTCCTTATTTCACACATTCATCCAGCCAAAGCCATCAGGTTCGAATAGACAGTTTTAATAAGAACTATGATAGGAAAACATTTATATAACAGCTCAGATAGACAAAAGCAGGAGTGCATATCGTAAAGAAAATTCATCTTCGCATTTTTTAGCAAAATAGAAAAACAAGAACAATGATTTGCTAAGTTCACATGACATAAAATCAGATTTTCGAAAACCAACAAGAGCTGAAAGCAGGTTCATTCCGTCCTTTTTCTCTCAAAAAGCGGTGGTTCTTTACGCTGAAAAGGGCGGTTTTATCGGCAAGAAACGGCGGTTTCAGAATCAAGAAACGGCGGTTCTTGAAAATGATTCGTATTTTTGTCGACATCAAAAGCTTTTATTTCACTGATTATCAACGTCTTTCATGTAACGCCAAAAACAAGCGTTTTTTGCCAACAAACGACAACGCGCCTGCAAATATCGGCTGTATTTACAATCAGAACTGCCTTTTTGTTGATTTTATTCACATATTATTGGTATACAGTAAAAACTGATTGAAAGTTCTGCAAGCCTTTATTTATCGGCACTACAGACTCGTATAGCCAACAGGAGCTTACTTTTTGTTTCAAATAAAAAACATTCCTTTTTAGTTTTGTGTCTTCAACTATCCGAGAAAGGAGCGTTATTTGCCGGACGGCGTAGGGGCGTGATTTATCACGTTCCGCTTCAGCGCCGGCTCCATTACGTGGCATAGTATTTCTCTGCCTGCTGATATTTGTCTGTACAGAGTATTGGCGTGTAGCGGTCGTTTTTACGCAATTCTTAACTGAATCTGGGTATAATATAATCAGGTGTAGGACATCAAATCCTACACCTGATTATATTATAGCAGGTTATATAGATTGTTATTCTATATACCTTGTCTTGTTTTTATGTCTATAGTTCCTGTCATGTTTCGTATACCTTCACATAAAACGAACTATGACTCGGCTCTATTTTACCGTCTCCGATTTATGTCTCTACATCAATGCAACAACATACCGATGTTTTATGTCAATTGTCTGTAATGTAAATAGTGACATTAGCCTTTCAGAGTAGCTGCCCTGACACGCGACAGTGTCTCTGGCGTCATCTGCAAATAGTTAGCTATATAGATGAGCGGAGCACGCTGGATAACCTGAGGCGAGAGTTTACACATACGCTCGTAGCGGCTCTGGGCAGACTCAAATCGAATCAAGTCAGCATGGACCTGAGAGATAATAAGACTTTCTTCCAGAATTTTACGATAAAGCATCTGTATATTCACATGATGTAAAGAGATTCGCTCAAGCTCAATCTTAGGAAGTCCATAGATGATACAGTTTTCCAAAGCTTCAACACTGAGTTTTGTAGGCTCTTCACGGAACAGGCTCTCAATACACATGAATATTGAGTGGTCTTCGCCCAAGTGCTCAGTCAGTTCCTTGCCATTCTTATGGTAGAACTGACGAATAAGTCCCTGGTCGAGATAATAAATATACTCACAAACTTCACCTTCGGTCAATATTGTCTGACCTTTCTTGAAACGCATAGGCACAAGAATATCTTCAAGAGCGTCAAGCTCCTCAAGAGTCATTGTACTATACTTTCTTGCTAACTCACGAGCTATATCCCGTGACTGGAATTGAAACTTTGCCATAAAGGTGTCTCCTATTTATATATAGCGTTAATCTACATTAATCCAATTTTAGAACAGCGAGGAATGCTTTCTGAGGCACTTCTACATTGCCAATCTGCTTCATGCGCTTCTTTCCTTTCTTCTGCTTTTCAAGCAATTTTCGCTTACGTGAAACGTCACCACCATAACATTTTGCCGTAACATCCTTTCTTACTTGCTTAACTGTCTCGCGGGCAATAATCTTTCCTCCAATAGCAGCCTGAATAGCAATATCAAACTGCTGTCTCGGAATAAGTTCTTTCAGCTTTTCGCACATCCTGCGGCCGAATGGTTCGGCATTATCGAAATGCGTCAGTGTAGACAACGCATCCACAGGCTCGCCATTCAGAAGAATATCCAGTTTGATAAGGCGTGATGGACGGAAACCATCAATATGATAGTCGAACGAAGCATATCCTTTGGAAATTGACTTTAGCTTGTCGTAGAAATCAATTACAATCTCACCCAACGGCAACCAGAAATGTATCTCTACGCGATTACCGGCAACATACTCCTGATTGATCAGTTCACCTCGCTTCGAAAGGCAAAGCGTCATTATAGGTCCAATGAAGTTGGTCGTGGTAATTATTGATGCACGGATATATGGCTCCTCTATATGCTCTATCATCACGGGGTCAGGCAGTCCCGAAGGGTTATGTACCTCTTTGGAATCACCGTGCTTGTCGTAAATCATATAACTTACGTTGGGCACCGTTGTAATGACATCCATATTGAACTCACGGTCAAGGCGTTCCTGTACAATCTCCATGTGCAACAGTCCGAGAAAGCCGCAACGGAATCCAAAGCCCAAAG
>CAJPPF010000129.1 GCA_905372445.1 uncultured Prevotella sp.
TCCGGCATTTAACATCCGTTATACCTTGACGTTTTCCGAACTCCGGCATTTAACACCTATTATGTTTTGATGATTTCCGAACTTTGGGTCTTAACTTTCGTTATGTTTTAATGTTTCCCGAACTTCGGCAAGGCTCTCGGCATTTGTCGTTTTTCATTTCAACTTAGTAATAAGCTGTATGCCATCAACAAACAGCCTCTTGAAGAGATTCTGACTGATATATCCCTTGTCGCCTACCAACTTGCCATATATGAACTCCACAAAGGCTTTGTATTCCAATGGTTTTCGGTCATCAACGTCACCAGGAGTAATCATGAAGTTGAGAAGTTCTCCTTTCTCATTGCAAATCAGGTGCAACTTGAAACCGAAGAACCACCCCATGGAGCATTTTCCTCTTTGGGCTATGCCTTTGAAAACCTTATGAATCACCAAATTTATAGACACTTATAATTCGTCGAACTCACGTTAATTTAGATGACGATGAATAGCAATTCCGTCTTCGTCCCTGCCGTCGGGCTCTTCTTCGCCTGCGTCGGTGGCTTTGGCGTCTGCCGGCGTAGGGGCTTGATTTATCACGTTCCGCCACATGTTCCGGGTTCATTTCGTATCGTGTGAGCGATTGTTTGTTTTCACGGATGGAATTAGGAACGTGATGAATCACGCCCCGCGACGCCGGCAGGGTTCATTTCGCAAGAGTTGAAGAGGTTATTTGTTTCCTCGTGCGGTTTATAATCGTTGGGAAATCGTTGAAGGAAACTTCAGAGAAAATCTTTTATAGTGGTCGGACGACTCTTATACCGATTTGGCTTGGATGTTTCTGCATGTATTTGAAAAGTGTCATCGGCTCATCAACTACTTTCTTGTGTATTTGCGAAGCATTGAGCAGATGTAATGTTCCGTCATTATGCCATGAGGCAATGCCTATATGGCTGGTGTCAAGTCCGGGTTTCTTGGTTAGTATTACAATGATGTCTCCATTTTTTATGTGCTTCTTTAGGAGGGCATGTCTGGCAAGGTTGTGTTTTGGTATGTAACGGAAGCGCCTGCCGGTAATTTGCTTTTCCGTCGTGCGGATATTCTTTATTAAGGAAGTGTCGTGCACGAGAGCGGGGTAGGCGGTGTGATGGGTTGACATGTAGTGCAAGGCTACAGTCTGTGTGGCTGTAAAGGGTGTTGTGCTGGCAGTGTGTTCCTTGATGAATCCGTTGCGTGTGTTCTCGTCAATCCATGCTGTGAAGTAATGGTTTCGTGCCGGATATGATATTCGTCCGTCTTTATAGCGTATCTGTCGTAGGAAGTTGGAAAAGTCGAGAAATGTGCGCTTGCCTGATTTCATGCATAGGCTTAGGGCAAGGATGTTCTCTGTGAACGTGGTGCAATCCAGTTCGCGCAGGTTGATTATCAGGTTTTCTTTTTTTGTCGTCTCGAGTGTTTTGGCAACATATGGCAGTCCCTTTAACCTGTTTCCAAAGTATGACATGTAATCGTTCGTTGTGCCTTTGGCTGGTGCAGCGGCGAGCAGCTCGACGACTTTCAGGCTATCCTCTCGCTCATAGATTATGCTCTGAGCATTTGTGTGATATGCAAGGAATGATATGGCTATAATCAGGCTGAATCGTTTCATAATGCTGTGTTTTCGCTCGTGGGGTGGGGTTTATCGTCGTTGACGGCGTTGCGATGACGTTCGATATTTCTTTTTCACTAAGAAGTTGAAACCGCCGTAGATATTAATCATGCCGAAGACGTTATTGACCATAAACTCTTTCTTGGAGTAGTTGTATGAGTGGACGATTGCGCTCGCTCCCACAAACCAACGGCTGTTATTCCATACGAGTCCGAAGCGCCCGACGCCGTCGAGTGTGAGGTTTGATAATTTGAAGTCGCGGAAGCTGATGCTCTCACCGAAGATGTTTGATCCATGCGTTGAGTTTGATATGGTGTGCTTGTAACTTATTGCCAGCGATAGTGATGATGCAAAGAGCCAGTTCTTTGCAAAGACCCAGTTATAGCCATATCCGCCCGAGAGTGATAAGGCTGTGTATGTGATGTTTTCCGTTTCTGTGGTGTTGACAAATGGCGGGATGACATCAGGACCTAATCTCTCTCTTGTTATTGTATTCAGTTTTTTCCAGTCGATCTGTAGCGTGTGTTGTGTATAGCCTATGCCTACCAAAGGCGAGCCGCAGGAAATCTTTTGCTGTGTGCTCTGATTGAAGGCGGCAGGGTAGGAGAAACGTCGATGGTTGAATATGTAGTACAGGTTCATGCCTGTGACGCTTGACTGCAAACCATCGAATGGCAGGTTCTCCAATGCCGATGTGTTGTCGACACCTGCAATGCTCACATTCTTTATAGTATAGTCATCGCCAGATTTCCGCCAAAAGAGGTCGACGCCTATGGGCAGTGAGTAGAGACTGATGTCGAACTCCTTTCTTTTATTCCCGTCGTTCATGTGCAGTACGTCAACCGACCATCCAAGGAAAATCAGACTCCAGCCTATGTAAGGTCCGATCTTCATCGAAGGCTTTGGCTCGAATCGGACGCTGTTGCCCCTGCCGTCAGATACGCGATATACTTCGTATGAATAACGATTCTGCACCATTGCCTGCAGCTTGTAATGTTGTGGTTCGATGTATGCCGTGTCAACATTAAACAGATTATCTATAACTTTTGAAGCAATCTTGATGAATGAATGCCGCCGTGGTGGCACACGAGTCGTGTCGCGAGCCGTCGACAGTGTGTCCGACGTATGTGCCGCAGACGTCAGGCCGATGAGAAGAAAGAGGAGGAATATGATTTTCTTTTTCATTTTATAGCTTCCAGAGTATTCTATCCATTACCCAGTTGACCGGTGTGGCGCTGACAGAGTCGCACTGGCATAGACCGTAGCCCTGCAAATGCTCCGTGACATTCTTTATAAGCGGTGACTGTACGTGTGGCGGATTTGGTATGCGAAAACTTGTTATTCCTTCTTTGTTGACGAGCTTTATAGGGTCGTATGTGAAAACAGAGAACGACAGTGTACCTTTATCTCCAATGATTTCTATACGGTCCTCTTTGGCACTCTTATGCCCGACAAAACACCATGAGCCTGAGCCGGCGATACCACTCTCAAAAAGAAAACATGCCGATATATTGTCCTCTGCTTTGTATAACCCCGCCCGGTTTGTCGGATAGCCGTGGGCACGTGTGATGACACCGAAAATTTCTTGTAGAAGGTCAAGCTGGTGGGCTGCCAGGTCGTAGAAATATCCACCTCCGGCAATATCAGGCAGGAGTCGCCAAGGAAGGTTCTGGCTGTTATAGTCGAGTTCACGAGGAGGCACAGAGAAACGAAGTTGAATATTTAAGACCTTGCCAACGGAACCGCTGTCGATGAGTGACTTTACTTTCTTGAAGTATGGTAGGTATCGACGGTAATATGCTACGAAGCATGGGACGCCCGTCTCCTGACTGATGCGATTTATTCTAGCACAGTCTTCATAGCTTGATGCCAAGGGCTTCTCTACATACACAGGCTTACCGGCTTTCATTGACATTATGGCGTATGTGGCATGACTCGAAGGTGGTGTGGCTATATAAATTGCATTCACCTCAGGGTCCTCGATTAGTGCTATAGGGTCGGTATACCATTTCTTTATGCCATGCCTTTGAGCGTATGAACGGGCTTTCTCGGAATTGCGGCTCATCACCGCTTCAATGTGTGAACCTGCAATCTCGTTAAAGGCTGGTCCGGATTTCTTTTCGGTGACTTCACCGCAACCAATGAATCCCCATGCTATCTTCTTCATATTGTATTGTTATCTTGCTTTTGTTTATTGTTCTTTCAACCACATATCAATGAGTTGGCGTGCTATGCTTAGTTTCTCGGGCAGGGTGGGGAGATTGTCTTTTGTAAACCATTGTCCGTCGCTTAATTCTGACTGCTGTAGAGTGATACGGCCACTCACGTAGTCGGTCATGAACCCCACCATCAGACCGTTTGGATATGGCCACGGCTGTGAACTGATATATTTCAGTTCTCCTACTGTCAGTCCTACCTCTTCACATATTTCACGACGTGCCGCATTCTCGAGTGTCTCGCCTAATTCCACGAATCCGGCAACCAGCCCATAGAAGTTTTTGCGGAAATTGTTCGCATGAACAAGAAGAGCCTTGTCACCATTACGTATAAGTGTTATAACAGCGATGGCAGGTGATGGCCAAATCTCATTTCCACACACGGTGCAGCGTTTAGAAATATAGCTTTCCTTTTTCATTCTGCCGCCACAAATACCGCAGAACTGTGTCGTGTAGTCCCAGAATAGTAACTGATGACAATGTCCTGCTTTGAGATATATCTCCTTAGGCAGTTTGTAAAATGAAGCTCTTAGTCCGCACATCTCGTGATCATCAAGGTATGTGATCGGAGCATCCACTCTGAAAGTTCTTACTTCTTCTCCGTCTTCCATTGGTGTTATTTGATGAATTTCGGTCGAATGCTTTACTGCTATTGGAGGATCGTCACAGCGTGGTACTGTGTATGTGCCATCATGACATTTTCTTATCAGCATATCGCTCTTAAAGAATACAAACCAAAGCATGATGTCTTTCTTTATTTGCTGTTGTTCTGGAAAAGAATCTTCTTATCTCTTTCTATTGCAGGCATGGTCCATTCCTCAGGCACAAAACGCCAGTTGTTGTTTGCTTTGGGTGTTATCGTACCAACGTTCTCTATTTCCTGCATGAGATAATAGCGTAGGTCGAGCTCGCTTTCCCACACTTTTCGTTTCTCAATTTCTGATTTTGATAAACCAGCCCCTCTTGTAAGAAGTTCGCCGCCACCATTGGCACGGTAACTGTTCATCGCCACGAGGTAGGTCTGACGTGGGTTGAACGGTTCGCCGTTGGAGAACTGGATAATCTTCACTTTATGTCCGTCAGGTTTTGTTACGTCAACCTCGTAGTCAATACCTGCTGCAGAATCGAAGTTGAAAATATAATTTTTGAATCCGGCACGTTCATTATTGTCCTTTGTGTTTTCGTTTAGAAGCAATATATGATCTTCTTTACTTTCCATGGTATTAATCCACAGACTGTAACTCATCTCCAGATGTCTACGTATTTCTTCGCCGGTCATCTTGACAGTACAGAGCTTGTTCTCAAATTTATATAGATTGAACATGTCGCCCACATGAAGTTCGCCGGCATCTAAGTGCGTGTTTAGAGTAAGTGGAGCAAAGAAGGACACCTGAGCTCCTGATAGTTTGAGTTGCATGTTCTGTACGAAATCTGTAAACGGACACGAACCGAAGTAACACTCATTAGTCGACATTGGCTCTGTGAGTCTGCCTATTGGGCGGTTTACATATTCGCTGACCATATCTGCTTGTTTCGCAAAAGCTCTAATGAAAGCATCGCTAATAGGTTCGTCTTCTATATTTACTATTTTACCTTCAATGTGTTTGTCAATAATCTTATTCTTTTTCAGTGTGACGGTTATCTCTGCGTCAGCAATATTTCGTGCATTGTTTGCAGGATTAAGAATCCACACATTTTTACCTTCACGGTTTGTCAATTCAGAACAGAATTTAATATGGTCGTGTCCGTAGAAGATAATGTCAAATCCCGGAATCTCACGAGCAATTTCTTCTGTGCAGTTTTCCTTATATTCGCTCGTACTTATGCCATCGCGTCGACCTGAGTGAAACAGTCCTATTAGAATATCAGGCTTCTCTTGTTTCCGTATTTGCTCAACCCATTTGCGTGTTGATACCATCATTTCTTCAAACTGCAAATTCTCCCATAATTCCTCTCCGAGCCAACTTGGTATGGCGGGCGTCAACATTCCCAGTACCACAATCTTTACTCCATCGCGATAAAAGACTTCATAAGGTTTAAGATATGGTTTACCGGTTGTTGTGTCAATGATATTTGCACCAAGTACTGCGGCTCTGGTTTCACCTATCCATTTATCATAGACTTCGTGTCCTGGCTCTATATCGTGGTTTCCGATGTTTTGGACATTATATCCCATGAAATTGGTTATAGAAGCAGCTATATTTTCTTGATTCTTTGCAATATAATTGAAGAAATATGTAATCGGTTGACCTTGCAGAATGTCACCATTATCAAGTAACAGTAGGTTTTTACCACTCTCTTTACGCACGTTTTCAATATAAGAATATATACGTGCCATGGAGCCTTTCTTTTGTTGACGCTTTATAAAATCGTATGGCAGAAACGAACCATGAACATCGGTTGTTTCGATAATACGAATCTTTACTGTTTTTGTCTTAGCGGACAGATTTGTTATAGCAAACATTGAAAAGATTGCTAATGAAATAAACCATTTCATTGTATCTATGTCATTTTATTTAATGGAGACTTGCAAAGTTACTTCTTTTTTTTTGATTCTCAAAATTTTTATTCTAACTTTGCACGCTCTATTATATATACAATATACAGACAGTATAATA
>CAJPPF010000130.1 GCA_905372445.1 uncultured Prevotella sp.
GTAGTCTGAACTTGAGTAATTTTCGGCTCTCTGCCGATCGTGGGTAAAACTGTCACGCTGATTTTGATTCTGATTCTTGATGCGACGGAACAAAGAGAATATGTTAAATACAAATCCTACGACGAAAACTAGTCCGAGAACAAGGACTGTAATGATGAAGATAAAAAGCAGTTTCAGTATTACAAACATAGTTTATTGTTAGTGTTTGCTTGTGCACCACATTATTACTGATACCAAAATGTATGACAGAATAATAATTGCTATGACAGACTCTATTCCAAGGATGATGTTATCAGATACAAAGACAGACACTATAATGGCAGACAGGGAGAACGCAACAAACCCGTATTTGACAAGATTCCCCGGCTCATTAATTCCCCAGTGCTTGAATTTCAACGCAAACATCGGAAGCTCAGAGATGAGCAGATAACTTGTAAGAAATACAAGAACAAGAATATAAACAAACCCATACCGTGCATTCTCAAAAAATTGTGCATAGCTAACTATCAGCGAGCTCCAAAAGAGAGCATTGGCTGGTGTAGGCAGACCGATGAACGAAGTTGTCTGGCGAGTGTCGAGATTAAACTTTGCAAGTCGCAATGCCGAAAAAGCAGCGATTATAAATGAGAGGAATGGAATCAATGTCATGACACCAGAGAGAGCTGCCGGATAGTCCATCACACTCAGTTGATAATAAACGATTGCAGCGGGTGCGAAACCAAAAGTAATCACATCTGCCAAGGAATCGAGTTCCTTGCCGATAGGCGACGAAACACCAAGGGCACGTGCTGTCAGTCCATCGCAGAAATCGAACATAGCACCAATGATGATAAAGAGCAGAGCCATCTCCAGTCTGCCCATGAAAGCAAACATTGTAGCGATGCAGCCTGACATCAGATTGCAGCACGTGATAGTATTCGGAATACTGTTCTTTATGTTCATCATTATTGTTTTTAGTCTTTCAGTTTTGCTATAACGGTGAAATCTCCAGTTGTACGCTGTCCCATCGTAACACATACCTCTGCATTAAGTGGCAGGAAAACGTCAACACGGCTACCAAACTTTATGAATCCAAGGTGCTCGTCGATATAACAGTCCTCACCCGGCTTGGCGTAAGTGACAATACGCCGCGCCATCGCACCGGCAATCTGACGGCACAGAATCTTCTCGCCATTCTCTGCCAGAATGATGATATCAGTATGTTCATTCTCCGTTGCAGCTTTTGGCAACCATGCCTTGTGGAAGTTACCATCGAAATGATGTACCTCCAACACTTTACCGTCGACAGGGAACCAGTTAGCATGGACATTAACAAGACTCATGAAAATACTTATCATCTTGCGTCGATCATGGAAATACTCATTCTCTTCCACTTCCTCTATAACAACAATCTTGCCATCGGCAGGAGCTACGACAATGTTATCAGTATCCTCTGCAGGAAACTGACGAATAGGGCAACGAAAGAAATTGAGCACAATCGCATACACAGAACAAAAGACTATTGTGAATGCCCAAAATGCAATATGGTTATCAAAACAACGCCAAAGCAACAATGCAACAGCTGCTATTGTAATACCACTCCATATCAGTGTGTCTGTACCCTCATGATGGATACGGATCTTCTTAAGCTTCTTGAGTTTTTCTATCCTTTTTGACATTGATTCTTGATTTTCTAAGCTTTGAATTGCGAAAGTATGCAAAACATATCACAGAATTTAGTTGTGCAAAGGTAATTATTATTTTTATAAATCGTGCATTTTTTCTGTATTAATGTTTTGGCGTCTTAAATAAAAATAGTAACTTCGCACTTCGATAACACTGTATTTTATGCAAGATTTTGTTCATTTACACGTTCACTCATATTACTCTATTCTCGATGGTCAGGCTCCGATAAGCAGACTTGTCGATAAAGCCGTAGCCAACGGAATGCGCGGCATGGCAATTACAGACCACGGCAACATGTTTGGTGTCAAGGAGTTCTTCGACTACTGCAACACGATTAATAAAGGTCGTAAGAAAGAAGGTCTGGAATCATTCAAGCCAATCTTCGGCTGCGAGATGTATGTTGCCCGCCGAGGCAAAGAGAAAAAAGAAGCAGGAAAAGGCGACCGCGGCGGTTGGCATCTTATAGTGCTTGCAAAGAACGAGACAGGATACCACAACCTCACCAAACTTGTGTCGCGTTCATGGGTCGACGGCTTCTATGGTCGTCCGCGAACTGACCATGCTGACCTCGAGAAATACCACGAAGGACTTATCGTCTGCTCAGCATGTATTGCCGGCGAGGTGCCTTCAAATATTCTGAAAGGCGACATTCAAGCTGCTCGTAAGGCAATCGAATGGCATAAGAATCTGTGGGGCGACGACTATTATCTGGAACTACAGCGCCATGAGGTGAAAAATCCTATGCAACGTGCCAACCGCGAGACGTTCCCACTACAGCAGAAAGCCAATCGAATAATGCTTGAGCTTGCAAAAGAATACGACGTGAAAGTAGTTTGTTCAAACGACTGTCATTTCGTTGACGAAGATACGGCAGAGGCTCATGATCACCTGCTGTGCCTATCGACAGGAAAAGATCTCGACGACCCGACACGTATGCTCTACTCAAAGCAGGAATGGCTTAAGACGCGTGAAGAGATGAACGAGATATTCGCAGATGTGCCGGAGGCGCTTGCAAACACATGCGAGATTATAGATAAAGTTGAAACCTACAACCTCGAGAGCGATCCTATCATGCCGTTCTTCCCTATCCCTGCTGACTTCGGAACGGAGGAGATATGGAGGTCAAGATTCACCGAGAAAGACTTATTCAGTGAGTTCACATCTGATGAATTTGGAAATACTCAGATGTCTGAAGACGAGGGCAACAGCAAAATTCAAAAGCTTGGCGGTTTTGAAAAGCTATATAGAATAAAGTTCGAAGCCGACTATCTTGGCAAACTGGCATACGAGGGAGCATCGAGACTTTACGGAACCGGTTATACAGAGATTACCGGGAAAGTCCTGCAACCGGCAGAACTCTCACTATGGGCTGAGCAGCACGGCATAAGCAAAGATGTTGACGACCGCATACGCTTTGAGCTTCATATCATGAAGACAATGGGATTCCCTGGCTATTTCCTCATCGTGCAGGACTTCATCAACTCCGCCCGTAATGAACTTGACGTTTGGGTTGGTCCCGGTCGTGGCTCTGCTGCCGGATCGGTAGTGGCTTACTGTCTTGGAATAACGAAAATCGACCCGATGCAGTACGACCTTCTGTTCGAGCGTTTCCTCAATCCTGACCGTATCTCACTGCCTGATATCGATACCGACTTCGACGATGACGGTCGTGGCAAAGTGTTGCAATGGGTAATGGATAAGTACGGTCATGAGAACTGCGCACATATCATTACTTACGGTACAATGGCAGCGAAGAACGCCTTGAAAGACGTAGCACGTGTGGAGAAAGTACCGCTTAACGTAGTGAACGCCTGGTGTAAGGCAATGCCTGACCGCCTGCCTGACGGAATGAAATCAAAGTTGGCTAATTATCTGAAGCTCGACAATAATGGCAATCCGATATGTCAGGAGCTGAGAGAAGCACAGGCTTCAGTCCGTGAGAACGAGGCAAACACGATAAAATATGCTCTCCAGCTGGAAGGCACTGTTCGCGGTACAGGCATCCACGCCTGCGGATTCATCATCTGTCGCGACCCTATCTCAAACCACGTACCGGTATCGACAGCCGACGACCCCGACTTTCCTGACCTAAAGACTGCCGTCACTCAGTATGACGGTCACGTGATAGAGTCTACAGGTCTTATAAAGATGGACTTCCTCGGACTGAAGACTCTGTCCGAGCAGAAGGAGTGTTGTAAGATTGTAAAAGCCGTGCATGGCATTGACATCGACTTAGACAAGATTCCTATCGATGACGAACTGACATATAAACTCTATCAGGAAGGTTGTACCATCGGTACATTCCAGTTTGAGTCGGCGGGCATGCAGAAATATCTCCGCGAGCTACACCCTACCGTATTCGAGGACCTCATTGCCATGAATGCACTCTATCGCCCGGGACCAATGGACTATATCCCCGACTTCATCGCACGAAAAAATGGCAGACAACCTATCACGTATGATATTCCATGCATGGAAAAGTACCTTAAGGACACATACGGCATCACCGTCTATCAGGAGCAGGTGATGCTACTCTCACGTCAGTTGGCAGACTTCACCCGCGGTGAATCTGACGCTTTGCGTAAGGCAATGGGAAAGAAGAAGAAAGACATCGTAGATGCCATGAAACCGAAATTCATTGAGGGTGGCACAAAGAACGGACACGACCCAAAGATGTTGGAGAAGATATGGTCTGACTGGGAGAAGTTCGCTTCCTATGCCTTCAACAAGTCGCATGCGGCGTGCTACTCATGGGTGGCTTATCAGACAGGGTATCTGAAAGCCCACTACCCTGCCGAGTTCATGGCTGCAATCATGACCAGACGCAAGAACGACATCAAGGAAATCACAAAGCTCATGGACGAGTGTCACCAGCTCAGAATCCAAACGCTTGGTCCTGATGTCAACGAGTCCTTTTCTGACTTCGGTGTAAACAAAAAGGGTGAGATACGCTTCGGGCTGTCAGCAATAAAAGGTATGGGCGAAGGTGCTGCAACAGCTATCATAAATGAACGTGAAAAGAATGGACCTTATGCCGATATTTTCGATTTTGTGAAGCGAGTGAACTTCTCGCAGGTGAACCGCAAAGGATTCGAGTCGCTTGCGCTGAGCGGAGGTTTCGACAGTTTCGGACTGCCACGCGAGCAGTATTTCGCTATTGCAAGCAGCAAGGGCGAGATATATCTTGAGACATTGATGAAGTTCGGACAGAACTTCCAGAATGCAGAGATGGAGGCAAGCACCTCGCTATTCGGCTTTGATGGAATGAACGACACTATCACACTGCCGAAGCCACCAAACGCTTACGAGCAGTGGAGTTCTATCGACCGGCTGAATAAAGAGCGTGACCTGATTGGCATATATCTGTCAGCCCACCCTCTCGACGACTACTTCATCGTGCTGAACTCCATGTGCAACACGCACTGCTCAGAACTTGGCGACAAAGAACTGCTTGCCACACGCCAATCGATAAGCTTCGGAGGTATAGTCACTGCAGTACGCACAGGAATATCAAAGCGCGGAACACCATTCGGCATTGTGACGATGGAAGACTATGAAGGCTCAGGTGAGATTGCCATATTCGACGACTGGGTGCAATGGAGCAACTACTTCTTTGAGGGTTCTACAATATTTGTTAAGGCAACAAACAAACCGCGCTATGCCAACAGCACGTACTATCAATTTAAGATAGGATCAATAGAACTCCTACCTAATGTGCGCGAAAAGGGTCTCGAGCGATTCACGATAACGATAAAGGACGGAACGTTAACCCCTGAACTCGTCAAGGAACTGAAAGAGAAAGCAAACCAAAGTCCAGGCGACGTACCGATGTTCATAGAATATTACGACCGAAAGAACAACCTCAACTTCAATATGCGTTCGCGTAATACGACTATAGCACCTACACGTAACCTCATCGAGTTCCTTGACTCTATAGAGGAAGTGGAATACTTCGTAAATTAATCTTTTAGTGTGAGCATAAACTCGCACTAAAAGGTTTAACCCGAATCAGTCATCAGACCGTATTATATTTTCCTGCATCTTCAGCTGGTGTTTTCTTCACCGTAGTCCACTACACCTTTAGAAAACACCAAGACATCTACTCAAAAAGACGCCTTCATTTACAAGTCATCACATGAATTAATCAGCTCTTCCTCGTCTTCCTCTATAGGATCGTTGTCAACGACAAACTTACCAATAGAACGGCTTTTCACCAGTAAGTCATTAACATTTTCCTCAACAATCTCACTGACCTTATATTTTCTCTCTAACAGAATGCCTGCAATGGCAGCTACTGCACATAAAACTACATTTCTCATAACCGTTGCTGTTATAATTGATTTTACTCCGTATAAACTGTTCTTTGTATACCACAAAAGTAATATTTAATTTTGAATATACAAATATTTCCGTGGAAAAATGCTACCACTACATTATAAATCTGTTGAAACGGCGACTTTTGTTCTATATAGCATTGATTTTAGCATGTCAGACGTTAAACACAAATCGAACAATAGATTCCTAACGGATTTCGGTTGATTGTGAAGTATTGGTGTCCGGTAAAAACTGATTGAAAGCTCTGTAAGCCTTTATTTATCGGCGCTACAGGCATGTATAGCCAATAGAGGCTTACTTTTTGCAAAAAATAGTAAGCGTTACTAAAAACATTCTTTTTAGTTTTGTGTCTTCCACGAGC
>CAJPPF010000131.1 GCA_905372445.1 uncultured Prevotella sp.
CAATCGTGCATCACAACCTCGCCGTTAGGCAAGGTTTTCGTGAGCAATCGTGCATTACAACCTCGCCGCCAGACAAGGTTATCGTGAGAAATTACGAATCGCAAAGGAGACTCAATTGAGGTCTTCTTTTTTCTTGTATACAATAAGCCGTGTTTTGATGAATGTGGTATTATATATTTAAGTATGTGATAAAATCTTCAGGTTTATCGTTCATTATCAATGCTTCAGGGAAGTGTGTTTCATCAAGTAGAGGCAGGCAATGTTCATAGTTTGCTATATCACTTGCAATATGTGCGTCGCTGCCAAGAATCACGGGGACGTCATATTTTTTACATAGATTCAGAATTTCAATATAGTTGTCCTTTGCCTTATTAAAACCGCGTATGGGGCGCATGGAAGCCGAATTAATCTCAAGCAGAGTGTGGCATTCTTTTGCAGCAAGGACTATTGGTTCATATATTAGCTCCGCTGCACCGTCGCCAGGATGCGAGATTATATTTGTCCACGGATTGCGTATAGCGTTAATCACACCTTGCGTATTTTCCTCTTTTGTGCCACCTTCCCAACAGAATTCATGAATACCGGCAATACGTATGTCAAGGCGTCTGCAATAGAAATCATCAAGATCGAGGTCGCCACGAGTATTAAGTATGTTGAGTTCTGCACCGAGTAGCAGGCGCATATCGCCGTATTGACGAGGCACGACATGAATGTTTCGGAAATATATAGGGTGACATGTGCCGGGAATACTCGGTCCATGCTCGGTTACTCCGAGAATCTTCAGTCCTTTACGTTGACCTTCTGCTATCATCTCCTGAAGGGTACTGAATGCATGACCTGACACTATTGTGTGTGTATGTGCGTCGACAAGTGATTTCATATTATACTGATGTTTATCAATGTTCTCGGTTAAGATGATGTAGTGCAGCACCTTTCATATTGTTCTTCAAATGCTCTTGAACTTTTCTGCAAAGGTAGTGAAAATGTTTGTAAATCGGTAATTTGGGTCTGAGAAAAAGGCATGTCCTCGAAATACGTGCTTCTTCTATGTGTTTCTGTATGTTAATATTGCCGTAGAAGGTCTTTTTTCTTCTATGAGTATTGTTATTCCTTAATTTTGTTGATTACATTTGTATTCGCTTATTTCAAGTATGTTTAAAAACCAAATGAACCGTTTGTCCGAAAGATATTATTTTAATCATGACGATGCTTAGAAACAAAATAATAGCCCTTCTTTTGCTTTCATCAGCAATGCTGAATGCTCAGACAAGTCATAAACTTAGCGGTACCATCATAGGAACGGAGTATTCTGTTGATTATAGTAACGGGAGTCGTTCCACAACAGTCAACGTTAAGGGCAATGCCTTTGACGGTAAACTGAATACTTTCTTTGCTTCATACGACCGTAGCTTCACTTGGGTTGGTCTTGATTTGAGTATTCCACATGTCATTACGAGAGTCAGATGGTCGCCTCGCAACGACGGTAACGGACCGAAACGTGTGCAACTGGCTCTGTTTGAGGGAGCAAATATGCCAGATTTCAGTGATGCTTTCCCATTATATCTAAATGATACGGAAGGTGTTATTGGCAGATACCAGTCAGCCGACGTCAATGTGAGCAAAGGATTCCGCTATGTACGCTACGTAGGACCTAACAATTCACGATGCAATGTTGCAGAAGTTGAGTTCTACGGTTATGCGAATGAAGGTACAAACGACACGTATTATCGTCCGACAAACCTGCCTGTAGTGAGTATTCACGTCGAAAATGCACAAGAGCCATACGACAAAGAGAATGCTCTTGTTTGCTCCGTGACACTTATTCCTGCCGATAAGAACGATACCGTGAAGGTGAAATCCGGAACAGTAAGATTGCGTGGAAATGCTTCTATGAGTTTCCCTAAGAAGCCTTACCGCATTACCTTTGATAAAAAACATCATGTCTTTGGTTCGCCGGCATCAGCCAAGAAGTGGGTGCTCATAAATAATTATGGTGACAAGACACTGATGCGAAATATTCTTGCCTTCGATATGAGCCGCCGAATGGAAATGGAATATACACCATTCTGTATTCCTGTTGATGTATTTGTAAATGGTGAGTACAAGGGTTGCTATCAGCTTGCCGATCAGATTGAGGTGAACAAGAACCGTGTGAATATAGAACCATTGGATAATACGATTACCTCCGGCTCTGAACTGACGGGCGGATATCTTATTGAGGTCGATGCTTATGCTAATAAGGAAGCTGTCTACTTCCAGTCGTCGAAAGGCAATCCTGTGACGGTGAAGTATCCGGATGATGAGGATATCAATATTTACCAGTGCAACTATATAATGAATAAGTTTAATAATCTCGAGGCAAGGTTATACAGTTCGAACTACACTTCAAGCAACGGATATCGCTCGCTAATGGATCTCGACAGCTTTTTGAGACATTTCATTGTAGGCGAGTTCTCCGGAAATACAGACACATATTGGAGTGTAAACATGTATAAGCATCGTAATGACGAGCATTTCTATGTTGGTCCGGTTTGGGATTTCGACCTTGCATACGAAAACGATAACCGCACATACCCTATAAACGATCTGAGTGGATGGATTTACGCTTCGAAAGGAAGCTGTGCCGGTAATTTCCGTGATTTCGTCACTCGTATTGTCATCTTTGACGAAAGAGCAAAGACACGCCTTTCAGAGCTGTGGCAGTATGCCCGCGACAAAAGAGAAGTGACGGAGGAAACGCTGCTGAAATACGTCGATGACCTTGCTGCAGAGCTTAACGCGTCACAGCGCCTTAACTATATTCGTTGGGATAATCTCAGTCAGTATGTGCATCAGAACTGGCAGGCGTGTGGCAGCTACAAAGGCGAAGTGGACATTATAAAAAACTATATCAGTAAACGAATAGCATGGTTCGACAGAAAACTTAAGTTCGATCCTACAGGTATTGAGGATGTTCAGCTAAACGACGATGATAACGTTGCAAATCATGATATCTACACTCTCGATGGAAAGAATGTGGGTCGTGATATAGATGTTCTGCCTAAAGGCGTATATATCCGCAATGGAAAGAAACTCCTGATTAGATAGTACTTTGGTGGTGTAACATCAACTCATTTTTATGCACACGCCATATGATAAATTATCGGTGTCCGGTAATTTATTATATCAAAGACGTATCAGAAAACGTTGACAGATAAGTATGGCAAACAATCGTTAAAGCCGCTAAAAAGGAATCGGATTATAAAAAACGATGTCGCCAACGATAAAACCTTATTGGTCTGATGATCGGTATGGTATTATTTATTTTTCAGCAGGTCGCGTATTTCTGAAAGAAGTTTCTCCTCTGCTGTTGGCTCCGGCTTTGGAGCAGGTGTTGCAGACTTTTCTTCCTTTTGCTTGTTCATCTTGTTGATGCCTTTCACAAGCATGAAAACACACAGTGATACGGTGATGAAGTTGATTGTCACCTGTATGAAATTACCGTATGCAATAGTTGCAGGAGCAAGTGTCACACCTTCGGCAATTTCCTTTGCAGGCAGTTGAAACTTAAGGTCTGTGAAGTTTACTCCGCCGATGATATAGCCGATAGGAGGCATGATGATATCGTTGACGATAGAGTTTACTATACTTCCGAAAGCTCCGCCGACGATAATACCGACAGCCATGTCAATAGCATTACCTTTAACGGCAAACGCCTTGAACTCATCTAAGAAATTACTCATAATAGTCTAATTGAATGTGATATATAATTTTAGTCTGCAAAAGTATGGAAAAAAATCAACCCATACAACTTTTTCATCTAAAAAAGAACCTTTTCACTATAGAGAATGTAAAGTGTAGGTTACGATTAGCTATGTGTTTTGTAACAGTAAGTTGACATAGCTCGTTTTTTAGTGAATTTTTGAAGAAAAACAGTCGCATTCCTTGTTCTAATAGAAAATAAATCAGTACCTTTGTAGTCGTAAGCCGTATAGGGTGAGTTAACGCTGTTCCAACGGTTTTTTAATAACAGGATAAGATATTTTATTAACTCATAAAAAACAGAAGAATATGGTAAAAGTAGCAATTAACGGTTTCGGCCGTATTGGTCGTCTGGCTTTCCGTCAGATGTTTGAGACAGAAGGTTACGAGGTAGTTGCAATCAACGACCTTACATCTCCGGCAATGCTTGCACACCTCCTTAAGTACGATACAGCTCAGGGTGGTTTCGCTGGTAAGTTCGGTGAAGGCAAGCACACTGTAGAGTCAACCGATAACTCTATCATCGTTGACGGTAAGGAGATCATCATCTATGCTAAGCCAAATGCAGCTGAGCTCCCATGGGGTGAGATTGGTGTTGACGTAGTTCTCGAGTGCACCGGTTTCTATACATCAAAGGAGAAGGCTTCTGCTCACCTTACAGCTGGTGCAAAGAAGGTAGTTATATCTGCTCCTGCTGGTAATGACCTGCCAACAGTTGTTTTCAATGTAAACCACAATGTACTCACAGCTAACGATAAGGTTATCTCTGCTGCTTCTTGTACAACAAACTGTCTTGCTCCAATGGCTGACGCACTCAACAAGTACGCTACTATCGAGAGTGGTATCATGTCAACAATCCACGCTTACACCGGCGACCAGATGATTCTCGACGGTCCTCAGCGTAAGGGCGACCTCCGTCGTTCACGTGCTGGTGCTTGCAACATCGTTCCTAACTCAACAGGTGCTGCTAAGGCTATCGGTCTCGTAATTCCAGAACTCAACGGTAAGCTCATCGGTTCTGCACAGCGTGTTCCAACTCCAACAGGTTCAACAACTATCCTCGTTGCAGTTGTTAAGGGTAAGGACGTTACAGCAGCTGGTATCAATGCAGCAATGAAGGCTGCTCAGACAGAGTCTTTCGGTTATACAGAGGATCAGATCGTTTCTTCTGACGTAATCGGTATGAAGTACGGTTCACTCTTCGATGCTACACAGACTATGGTATCAAAGATTAATGACGATACATATCAGGTACAGGTTGTTTCTTGGTACGACAACGAGAACTCTTACACATCTCAGATGGTTCGTACTATCAAGTACTTCGCTGAGCTCGGTTAAGAATTTCTCTTGGAGTAATCCAAAGAATAGTAAATACTGCCGCTTGAGATAATTCTCAAGCGGTTTTTTTATGTCTGTAAAGACTAATCACTACCTCATTTCGGTATAAGCATTGCATAACCCCAATCGGTCAATAGACCGCAGTGCCTTTTTATTTTCAATGAACAATAGCTTTCCTACTGCTTTCGTCAGCTTGTGTGGCATCTTACCAGCCTTATTACCTTGCCGTAGCCCGCTACGCCCACGGTAACAAGGCTCGCTGGTCTGCTCCACAATCAGACGAAATCAGGCAAGGAATCTATTGACCTATTTGGGTTAAATTCTTTTCTTGTATGCAAATATTTTGTCCGTTGGCATAAAATAATTATCTTTGCACGTATACATAATTTAGAATATATATAATGGAAGCAATGCCGAAGAAACTAATAACAATACTTGGACCTACAGCCAGTGGAAAAACAACTCTCGCTGCGCATCTTGCAGCTCGCCTTAATGCGGAAATCATCTCTGCTGACTCGCGTCAGGTATATCGTGGTATGGACATCGGTACGGGAAAGGACATTGATGATTATACAATAACCGGCACTGATGGAAATCACACCATTATTCCTTATCATTTAATTGATATCTGCGCACCGGGAACAAAATATAATCTCTTTCAGTATCAAGAAGATTTTCATAAGGTTTATGCTGATATACAGAGCAGGAGGGTGCAACCTATTCTCTGTGGCGGTACGGGTCTTTATATAGAATCGGTGTTGAAGGGCTATCACCTGTCGCCTGTTCCGCAGAATCCTGTACTGCGAGAAGAACTTGATGGCAAGTCGCTCGAAGAATTGACTTCTATTCTTGTCGACCTGAAACGCCGTACGGGAAGCAACATGCACAATAATACAGATGTTGACACTGCACAACGTGCTATTCGTGCCATTGAGATAGAGACATACAACCTTGTAAATCCAACTCCAGAACGCGAACTCCCGGCAATTGATTCTGTCATTATTGGTGTCGACATTGACCGCGATGAGCGTCGCAGAAGAATTTCTACACGCCTAAAGGCACGTCTTGATGAAGGAATGATTGACGAAATACGCGGATTGCTAAAGCTCGGCATCCATGCTGACGACCTTATTTATTATGGTTTGGAGTATAAGTATGTCACTGAATATTGTATTGGACACATCACATACGACGAAATGTACCGGCAGTTGGAGATTGCCATTCATCAGTTTGCAAAGCGTCAGATGACATGGTTTCGCGGCATGGAGAAGCGAGGGTTT
>CAJPPF010000132.1 GCA_905372445.1 uncultured Prevotella sp.
TGCGAGCGCAAATATACAAATACTTATTATATACCACAAGAAAAAATAGTTTTTTTTGACAAATATATAACTTATATATCTCTCACAACTATTCTTTATGGCTGATGCGAAGAATTTTCGGTTTATCAAACAAATTTATCGCGAGTTCAACGAATTCATGTTAAACCCAAACATAGTTCAGTGGGCATGACAATGACATGTAGAGCATTGGCGGGCGGGCGCAATATGTTCACTAACCGTTGTTAGTTATTACTTTATCGGCGATGTAGCCTGACGCAGCCAGTCGCGCTCGTCGTCGTTGAGATAAGACGACAGCTTTGCGTACACGTCGGAATGGTAACTGTCGAGCCATAGTTTCTCTTCGTCGGTAAGCAGGTTCAGCAGGACTGGGGTCTTGTCGATAGGACATAGCGTGAGCGGTTCCATTTGAAGAAAGCGTCCGAATTCCGTTTCTTTATAGTCTTTTATCAGAAGCGTGTTTTCTATCCTCACACCGAAACGTCCTGCAAGATAAATTCCCGGCTCGTCAGTGACTGTCATACCTGCCTGCAGAGGTGTCGGTTTCCATTCCATGCGTATCTGGTGAGGACCTTCATGAACGTTAAGATAAGCCCCTACTCCATGTCCGGTGCCATGAAGATAATTCAATCCCTCACGCCATAGGCATTCGCGAGCCAGAGCATCAATCTGTGTACCGGCTGCACCGCAGGGAAACTTTGCCAATTCCAACTGTATATGAGCCTTTAACACAAGGGTATAGATTCGTTTCTGCTCATTGGTCAGAGGACCGAGAGCAATGGTTCGGGTGATGTCTGTCGTGCCATCTAAATACTGAGCGCCACTATCCAAGAGCAGCAGCCCCTCAGCCTTCAGCTCAACATCAGTCTCCGGTGTCGCCTCATAATGCACTATAGCTCCATGATCCTGATATGCCGCGATGGTGTCGAACGAAAGACCACGACACAGCTCCTGTTCTTCTCTCAATGCAGTGAGCTTGGCATCTACCGACATCTCAGTCACTCCACCATTTTCTACTGCCGGTACAAGCCAATGCAGAAACTTTACCATTGCCACGCCATCGCGTATCATGGCACGTCGGAAGCCTTCGATTTCCGTGCTGTTCTTAATACATTTAAGCAATGGCACCGGCGACACATCGCGAATAACGCTATTACACTTCACAGCATTGGCAAGCGTATAATTTATCTCGTTCGGGTCGATGAGAATGCTGTAGTCGGGATATTTGCCTAAGGCTGACGCGACATCCGAATACTCTCTCACCTCTACGCCGAGGTTGTGCAGATATACTTCAGCCTCAGCAGTCAGCTTATCGCTATCGACAAACAGTGTCACCTTTGCCATAGAGATAAGCAGATAGCTCACGAAGACAGGGTTGCAATGCACGTCGGAGCCTCTCATGTTCAGCGTCCATGCTATATCGTCGAGCGACGCCATGAGCATACCGTCAGCATGCTTCGCCCGCAGAGCCTTAAGAACACGCACCAGCTTATCCTCAGCCTTCTCACCGGCATACTCCAAAGGATGAACGACGACCTTGTTTTTCGGCACTGCCTGGCGGTCTTTCCATATCTCATCAAGTGGGTCAAGATTAGTGCGGAGCGTCAGTCCACCCTCCGAACACAGTTCCATTTTGAGGTTCTCGACATCAGCACAGGCATTAGTCATACCATCAAGTCCCACCTCTTTCGACCGGCTGTCGCGCAACTGCTGACCGAGCCACTGGGCTATAGTCGGTGTTTCCGGTATCTTCAGCCGCATCAATTCAAACTCCGTTCCTGCCAGTTGTGCCTCGGCAGCGATGAAATAGCGCGAGTCGGTCCACAGTGCGGCGCCGGTCATTGTCACCACCGCCGTCCCTGCCGAACCGTTAAACCCACTTATCCATTCACGCCCCTTCCACCTCTCCGGCACATATTCGCCATTGTGGGGGTCGGTACTTGGGAAAATAAACGCAGCCATATGCTCTCGACGCATAACGTCTCGCAGAGCAGAAAGCCGTTCGGAAATCACTTGGTTCATATTCATATCGTTTATTAGTCGATACAAAGATAAACTTTTTATCACCAACGGCAAATTAATTATGTAGAATATTCTTGCATTTGATTATTTTTTTGTACTTTTGCAGAGGTAGGTATCACTGTTGTTTTGCAACACGCTTTACTCGGAAGCATTTTATTACATTAAACAAAATATTCTTATGAAATTTCTCACAGACGAAAAACTCGTTATCGTTGGTGCCGGCGGTATGATCGGTTCTAACATGGTTCAGTCAGTTCTTATGCTTGGACTCACACCAAACGTATGCCTCTACGATATCTATGAGCCAGGCGTTCATGGTGTCTACGAGGAAATGTGTCACTGCGCATTCCCGGGTGCAAACCTCACTTACACCGTTGATCCTAAGGAAGCTTTCACTGGTGCAAAGTACATCATCTCTTCAGGTGGTGCCCCACGTAAGGACGGTATGACCCGCGAGGATCTGCTTGTAGGCAACTGTAAGATTGCTGCTGAGTTCGGAGACAACATCAAGAAGTACTGCCCAGACGTGAAGCACGTCGTAGTAATCTTCAACCCGGCTGACGTAACAGCACTCACAGCTCTCATCCACTCCGGCTTGAAACCCAACCAGCTCACATCACTTGCCGCTCTCGACTCTACCCGTCTGCAGGAGGCTCTTGCTGCCGAGTACAACGTAGCACAGGACAAGGTGACAGGTGCACACACCTACGGTGGTCACGGTGAGCAGATGGCTGTATTTGCTTCAAAGGTTAAGGTTGACGGCAAGTCACTCGACGAGCTCGGCATGACAGCAGAGCGTCTGGCTGAAATTCGCAAGATTACAACGCAGGGTGGTTCAAACATTATCAAGCTCCGCGGACGTTCATCATTCCAGAGCCCTGCTTATCAGGCTGTAAAGATGATCGAGGGTGCTATGGGCGGCGCTCCATTCACACTGCCTGCAGGTTGCTATGTAAACTGCGACAAGTGCGGTTACAAGAACGTTATGATGGCCATGCCGACAACAATCGACGCTACCGGTGTTCACTTCACCGCTCCTACAGGAACAGAGGAGGAGATGGCTGGTCTGCAGAAGTCTTATGAGCACCTTCAGGCTATGCGCGACGAGATAATCTCTCTCGGCATCATCCCTGCAGTGGCTGACTGGGCTAAAGAGAACCCAAACCTCTAAAATAACAACACCCCTGCATTATGTAATGTAAATGGGGCAAGGAATATCAAAGGACACACTTTATATATTAATAAGTGTGTCCTTTTCTTTACTCAAAAAGAGTCACGGAATAAAAACAGCCGTCGGCAGACAATAAATCCGATTTTTTGTCCGTCCGAGGGCTCGGATGAGCGGGAAATGAGAAAAATGACGTTTCCGACACGGCGGAAATGCAGAAATCGGCAAAATCAATGTTTCCGCCACGGCAGAAGCATTTTTTCCAATCAATTTTTATTTTTATCATGATGATTAACCCAAACCGGTCAATAGACCGCGGTGTCGTTTTATTATCAAAGAACATGAGCTTTCCTACTGCTAATGACCGATTAGGGTTAAACCTTGGCACGATATTTGCATCTAATAAACATAAATATGTGAGCATTATGAAACGAATACTTCCATTTATGACCGTAGCAGTTGGGATGCTGTCGTCATGTAGCACAACGCTGACGTCTTTCTACACAGAAGACGTCAATACATATAACAGAGAATGACAAATACAACGCAGAGAAACCTACAGCAGGGAAACCAGCAGACTACCACACAACAGAACGGCAGGTTCGGTTTGCCGGCAGGTTCTCGCACAAAATCAGAATAAACAAACAGCACAGAATAGCCTCATCAGCATACATTCTATGAGCATGCCAGGGCAAAATTACAAACAATACAAATGAAAATAATCAAAGATGAACAGTTCGGGGGAGAACGCCCGTTATTCGGATCCGTTGACCTCCGACTTGAGAATGTTACTATTACAGAGGGAGAATCAGGTATTAAATGCTGTCGCAACATTGAGGCTGACAGATGTCGTTTCGTAGGAAAATATCCGTGGTGGCACATCGATGGGTCGTTGATAACCAACTGCTACTTCGAGACAGGCTCACGTTCGGCTATATGGTACAGCCGAAACATGACAATGCGCGATACCATCATTGACGCACCGAAGCTGTTTCGCGAAATGGACGGGCTTACGCTCGAGAACGTACAGATTAACGATGCTGACGAGACTTTCTGGCGCGTGAAGAACATACGTGCCAAGAATCTTAAACTACATGAGGGCACATACCCGTTCATGTTCTGCGAGAATGTCTTTGTCGACGGACTCGAAAGCGACTCAAAATATGTGTTCCAGTATTGCAAGAACGTTGAGCTTCACAATGCAAAGATTTCCACAAAGGACTCTTTCTGGGAGTGCGAGAATGTCACTATATACGACTCAACCCTCGACGGCGAATACCTTGCATGGCACTCAAAGAACGTACGTCTCGTGCGTTGCCACATTGGCGGCGAACAGCCATTGTGCTATCTCGACGGCATAACGCTCGAAAACTGCACTTTCGATGCAGCGTGCGACCGCGCATTTGAGGATTCTAAGAATATCAACGCACAGATTATCGGACACATCGAGAACATCAAGAATCCAATATCAGGACGTATCATTGCTGACTCTGTGGGCAGCATCACTATCGATGAGTACATAAAGCAGCCTCATAGTTGCGAGATTACAACACGATAAACAAATGGAATGTTCCGACACTATCGGAACATTCTTCATAAAAGAAAACCCCTATGAACTTCAATTTCGATAAACCTACAGAGCGCCGAGGCACGAACTCGATGAAATGGGACGAGACCAACGACCCTGCGGTTATCCCGATGTGGGTTGCCGATATGGACTTCGAGACCGCGCCAGCCATTACCGAAGCGCTGCATCAGCGTATCGACCACGCCATATTCGGCTACACCTTCGTGCCTGAAAGCTACTACCAGTCTGTCATCAGTTGGTTTCAGCGTCGTCACGGATGGACCATCAGCCGCGAGTGGATACAATACACTTCAGGTGTGGTGCCTGCCATATCCTGCTGTATCAAGGCTCTCACGAAGCCCGGCGACAAGGTTATAGTGATGACACCCGCCTTCAACTGTTTCTTCTCGTCCATTCGCAACAACGGATGTGTGGCAGAAGAGACCACACTGAAGAAAACCGGCGACAGCTACGAGATAGACTTTGCCGACTTGGAACGTCGCTGCAGCGATGAACACAGCCGTCTGTTGCTGCTCTGCAACCCTCACAATCCTGTCGGACGAGTGTGGACTGAAGAGGAGCTCTCACATATCAACGACATCTGCCGCCGCCACGGAGTGATTGTCGTCTCCGACGAGATACACTGCGAACTCGTTATGCCAGGATATAAGTACGTGCCGTTTGCATCGGTATCAAACGAAAGTCTTAACAACAGCATTACTCTCAATTCACCGTCAAAATCATTCAACACTGCAGGTCTGCAGATTGCCAATATCATCTGTAAGAATGAAGACTGGCAGCGCCGCATTGACCGTGCCATAAACGACAACGAGGTATGCGATGTCAACCCCTTCGGTGTCATCGCCCTTCAGGCAGCCTATAACCACGGCGAGGAGTGGCTCGACGCCCTCAATGCTTATCTCTACGAGAACTATCAGGCTCTGCGCGCATTCTTTGCCACAGCGATGCCGTCAGTACGGTTGACACGTCTGGAAGGCACATATCTCGTATGGGCAGACATTTCCGCCCTTGGCATCAGCGCCGACGAACTGTCCGAGCGTCTGCTGCACGAGGGTAAGGTATGGATGACCAGCGGCACTGTCTATCACGACCCACAGTCGATGCAGCATCTCCGCATAAACATTGCCTGTCCACGTAGCCGAATGATGGAAGGCTTGGAACGCATGGCGAAAGTGGTCAACACATTATAAACACAAATCGATAATTCAACCGCATAATGTTTTTTCTGTAGCTTTCTGAATTCGTTGCCAGCGTTTTGGTGTCTTCCGCCAGTGATTCTTCATGGCTTCATCGCCTATTTTTCTTGCAGATGTATTTAACCCTAATGCGGTCATTAGACCGCATTAGCGCTTTTATTATCAAAGTGCAAGAGATTTCCTCTCCGCATCGAGTGGAGAATCCCGAAAGCTAAAGATAGCTGTCTATCTTCCGATTTGGATTCAAAGAGCAAAAGATAATTTCAGCATGATTTCTCTTGGTCTTAATTTTGTAGATGAAAATACTATTTGGTTATTAGTGCTATAAGTTTGTTCAATATTAGAAACACCAACTATATTAT
>CAJPPF010000133.1 GCA_905372445.1 uncultured Prevotella sp.
GATACTTCCAATAGTTTCTCGTCTTTTGGTAATCATCTTGCTCGTTAATCGCAGCGATGATGTCCAGTACAGAGAACCACCACTTACTGTGTTCGTCGTCCCATACGGCCCTTACTTCACGGTCGTTGAAGAAGCGAATTGATTTCTTATATTGCTCTTTATGCTCTTCCATAGATGGGAATTTAGTTGTTCGTTTTACTACTTTTTATTACCCAATAGCCATTGCGCCGACCATTCTTGCGTTCAAGAATGCCTTGTACAGATAATTTTACGGTCATCGTCTTTACCGTTCATTCTGATTTTCCTATATGTGCAGCTATTTCTTTTTGCGTTGCATTTGGGGCTCTCCTTAATGAAGTTGAGCAATGCCAATTCTTCTAAAGTGCAATTCAATGTGCAAATATTGCACTTTGGGGCATTCTCTGCTGCACTTTGACTTTCTGCCAACACATGTAGATACCTATTCTTCAATTCATTTTTACGCAGATAGTCAGAGGTTTTCAAGCCATCAACAACATGCAAACCAATAGCAGTCTGCCGCGCATAACCTTTCTTTTGTTTATGCGGTTCGCTCTGTCGGATATATTCTTCAAAGACGGTCATCATATTCCTTTATGAATCGATATATTCTACTTTTCATTACTTAGATATAACTATTTGCAAATATAGTAAATTTTCTTGTATGAGGAATCGAAAAAGAGGAGAAGTTTCTCCTCTTTTAAAGTTTATACCCTCTGTAAAGAGTCAACCAGCAAGTGAAATATTACGAATATTATTTGTAAAACTCCATTTTTGGCGTATAGAATTTTATTTTTTTCCTTGGTTTTCTGTTTGTTTTGGTCTATACCATCTTTATTCTTTTTATCAGTTCCTGTGCTTATATCAGTCCCTTTCGTTATGTATTGTCTGATAAGTTTGTTGGTATTCTCAATTCATCCTTTCTGCCATGAGGAGTAGGCATTCGCCAGCCCGCTCGCAACGAGTGCCTGCGCAATGTACAAAGTCGGTGTCTAATTGGTTGTATTCTTCTTGGGTTATTGAGGCGGTTATTAAACTTTTTTACTTAAGTAGTTAATAAAAGCACTGCATGATACGAGCATAAATAAGGCTTCGTCTCCACTTGGCACATATTTCCATTCTGGTTCCATTAACGCATGACGAATACCGGTGTCTTTTTGATTTGTGTATTCATATAGTTTATCAAATGCAGATTTCAGTACTTTGGGGATTAAGATTCCTTTTTTCTCAAGATGATTTAACGCTTTTCCTAATGTACTCTCGCCAGTCTTATCGCGACAATACGCTTCTACTGCCGATATAGATTCTTTAATAGAGTTAGAGTAATCTCCCTCTGGTCGTTTTGAGTAAAGCTCTAATGCCTTGCTGAGGTGCATCTTTATATTATTGGTAGAATTCTGCATCGCAGTCTCTATAGCAGTTATTTCCTCTTTAGCAGTTATTTCCACTATTTCTTTGTTGACTACACGATAAGCAAAGTTGAGGCGTTCAAAATGGGAATTCAATAACTTGACAAAGATTTCTGCCACCGAACCTTTGGCTCGGTAATATTCTTCTAATCGTGATTCTCGGTTAAAAAGATATTCGATAGCGTCTTCAACTAAATCAAGTTTCTGATACCATTGCTTATTATTATTTTCTAAGAATGTGGTTGCAATAGGAGAATTATTATAAGAAAGGTTCCCTTCACGCTCGTTCAAGAAATATACCCACAAATGACGCTCTAAAGCTCTGTATTCTTCTATCCCCCCATTTGCCAGCTAAAAAATTGTTCTAACTTATCAAAGCAAGTACAGATTGCATTTTGAACACTGAGGGGCATATCTTCTCTGATTAGGACATCAGATGGCTTTACATAGCCGTATCGTTCAGAAAAACGTGTCATATTAACAACTTATAAAAAGCCTCGATAGCCAATATAAACTATCGAGGCTTATAGAGTTACTTCTGATTAATTTACTTCACTTCCTCAAAGTCGGCGTCCTGAACGTCTGGATCGTTCTGGTTGCCTTGAGAACCTCCATTGAAGCCCTGACCGCCCATGTTAGGATCTGCGCCCGGTTGAGCTCCTGGCTGTGAGTACATCTTCTGACTCATAGCCTGCATCACGTTGTTCAACTCTGCTGTGGCAGCGTCGATGGCAGCGATGTCCTGTGCTTTGTGAGCATCCTTCAACTTCTGGAGCGCTGCATCAATGGCAGGTTTATCGTCGGCCGGAATCTTGTCGGCATTGTCCTTGAGGAAATTCTCCGTTGAGAATATCATTGAGTCTGCCTGATTAAGTTTGTCTATCTTCTCGCGCTCTTTCTTGTCAGCATCAGCATTTGCCTCTGCCTCTGCCTTCATGCGGTTGATCTCGTCCTCCGACAGACCAGATGAAGCTTCTATGCGAATCTGCTGTTCCTTGCCTGTTGCCTTATCTTTTGCAGATACGTTGAGAATACCGTTTGCGTCGATATCGAATGTTACCTCAATCTGTGGAACACCACGACGAGCTGGAGCAATACCCTCAAGGTTGAACTGACCGATTGATTTATTCTGTGCAGCCATTGGACGCTCGCCCTGGAGTACGTGAATGGTTACTGCGGTCTGGTTGTCTACGGCTGTAGAGAATGTCTCTGACTTCTTGCAAGGTATGGTAGAGTTTGCGTCAATAAGTTTTGTCATCACGCCACCCATTGTCTCGATACCGAGTGTAAGAGGTGTTACGTCAAGCAGAACGATATCGCCTACACCTGATTCCTTGTTGAGGATAGCGCCCTGGATAGCAGCACCTACAGCAACAACTTCATCAGGATTTACGCCCTTTGAAGGCTCCTTGCCGAAGTAGTTCTTCACGATAGCTTGCACAGCAGGGATACGGCTTGAACCACCAACGAGGATTACCTCGTCAATCTCTGATGTTGAGACGCCTGCGTCGCGGACAGCATTCTGGCATGGAACGAGGCAGGCCTGAATCAATCCATGAGCCAACTGCTCGAACTGTGAGCGGGTGAGTGTCTTCACGAGATGCTTTGGCACACCGCCTTCAGCAGAGATATATGGAAGGTTGATTTCAGTAGATGTAGAGCTTGAGAGTTCAATCTTTGCCTTTTCTGCAGCCTCCTTAAGGCGCTGCATTGCCATCGGGTCTTTGCTCAAATCGATGCCCTCTGCTGCTTTGAAATCATTTACGAGCCAGTCGATGATTACCTGATCGAAGTCGTCACCGCCAAGGTGAGTGTCACCATTTGTTGACAGCACCTCAAACACACCGCCACCGAACTCAAGGATTGAGATATCGAATGTACCACCACCAAGGTCGAACACAGCAATCTTCATATCCTTGTGAGCCTTGTCAACACCGTAAGCCAGAGCTGCTGCTGTTGGCTCGTTGACGATACGTTGCACGTTTAGACCTGCTATCTGTCCGGCTTCCTTCGTTGCCTGACGCTGTGAGTCAGAGAAGTAAGCAGGAACGGTGATGACAGCGTCAGTCACTTCCTGACCGAGATAATCCTCTGCGGTCTTCTTCATTTTCTGCAGCACCATTGCTGAAATCTCCTGCGGAGTATACTTCTTTCCGTTGATGTCAACTCGTGGATAACCGTTCTCGTTGACTACAGTATAAGGAACGCGTGATGCTTCCTTTCCGCTCTGTTCGAAAGTCTCGCCCATGAAGCGCTTGATAGAATATACCGTATTTTTTGGATTAGTGATCGCCTGACGTTTTGCAGGGTCACCCACCTTACGCTCACCACCATCGATGAAGCCAATTACAGAAGGTGTTGTGCGCTTGCCCTCGCTATTAGCGATTACCACTGGCTCATTACCTTCGAATACTGCTACGCAGCTGTTTGTTGTACCTAAGTCGATACCAATAATCTTTCCCATAGTTATATTTTGTTTTTTGTTTATATTCTTGTTTATGTCATGGATGCTTTTGGTGTCCACACCGTGTAAGTGACAAAGCGTGTGCCAATTATTTTTATTTCTTCATCAACTGCCAACTACTGCCAATCTGACACAAAACCGACCCGCAACTCCATGGCTTCATGCCATTCCATGGGTTGTGGGTCAGTCAATGGTTAGTGTTTCAACCCGGGATTTTGGGTTTAATACCCGGTTTGAGAGTATATATGGCTGCTACTTTTCCATTTTGTGCAGTTCCTCAATCATGTCGTCTATGCTCATGTCGAGGAGTTTCATCTCGCGCATCACCTGTGGAAGCCGTACTTTGAGGAATTCCTCTCTGCGTTGTTTCTTTATCTGCTCGTTTGCACCTGGCGAAACGAAGTATCCGAGACCACGCTTATTATATATAATGTTCATGCGCGAGAGTTCGTCGTATGTCTTCATTGCAGTGTTAGTGTTCACCCCGAGGTTTGCGGCATACTCCCGTACAGAAGGTATACGAGCCTCGCTGACGAATACATTTGCCACAATGTCGTCAATCAGACGGTCTGCCATTTGCAGATATATGGGTTTTTCATTATTGAATTGCATTGTTTGATGTCTGTTTTTTAATTGTAAAGCTCCATTTCTTTTCTATAATTCCCATGCGGTTGAACATACGTGTTGAGAGCCATAGGTTCAGGAACGTGAAGAAGCAACTGACGATTATTGCAACGATATTTATTGTTGTCTGGAAGCCAAAGAGGAACGTTATTTCTATATTTTTGTCCATCTCTGCCACGTATTCTACTGTAAAGGCACTAATAATACCTATTGTAAACAATATAATTATCCACACGAGTGTTGTCATCACAACCGGAACTTTACGGAAGAATGTGCCACCGAGGATGTAAGACGTTATTAACCATAGTAAAATTCCTATGGAGGCGATGAGTCCTGTAGTCCATTCTGCAGTGTCTTGTGCTTCTTTTAAGTGGTAGAAGTTTGATATTATTCCTCTGTCTCCTTCTGTGATTATCTCGTAAGTTATTGACATTGCTCTTCCTGACGTCAACCATGTGAGAAGCATTTGCACAATGTCGGCGGCGATTAATGCCACTGTCGACACTACTATAGCATAGAACATTGATAATGCCACTCGCGACCAGAATTTCTCTTTATTAGAGGCAGGCAGCATGAAGAATGTCGTACGTCCCTGTTTTGTGCGCAGGTTTCTGAACAGCTCTGCGGTGAAGTATCCGCCGGCTAAGTACCCTATTAGCACGGTTGGTCCTGCCGCTTGTTGTATCTGATATAAGAATTGCAGTTCGTCTGTGTTTGGGTGAAAACCAACAAAAACCATATGTATTAAGAGAAATCCAACTAATATGCCAAGGAAATTACTCAGTATTTGTCTTTTTTCTGTCATCAGCGACCATTTCATGACCTTACCGAAACGTGTCATATCGAAAGTTTTCATACGTAAATATTGTTTTTATGTCTGTTATTTATTTCCGTTAATAACGAGGTTTTGTGTGTTGATTTTCCCGGAACCAGCCACATTTTGCTTTACACTTCGGCAATTTCCTCTAAGGCTTATATCGCCTGAACCTGCAATAGAAACATTAACATTTCCGCAATTGGTCATGTCCGTACTGATGTCGCCGGAGCCTGCAATAGAGAAAGACACGTTGTCTACATTGTGCATGCCGAGGTCTACGTCTCCGGAGCCTGCTATCTTGGTAGTCACTTCTTTTGCTATGACTTTCCTTATGTCAATATCTCCACTTCCTGCTATTGATAGGAAAAGACTTTTGCTCTGCAGGCTATCGCATTTGAAATCGCCGGAGCCTGCCATTTTAAATTCCGAAAGGGTTGGAGCTGTGATAGTGATTGTGTAATTATCTATGTTTCTGCCTAATACAATCTTCTTGCCACCCCTTATTCTTTCTTGTGATATGATCAGCCTTCCGCCTTCGGTTCTGATATCGAGATTCTTGAGCGCTGCCTCTGACGCCTCAGCCTTTACACTGTATTCCTGTCCCTGATGGAAGATTATTTTTCCAGATCCTGCAAGACTTATATTCTGGAAGTCCTTCAGGTCGTAAGTCTTGGTGATGCGAGGTGTTTTATCACCATCTGCATTTTTTACTGTGATTGTGCATGACGAACATGTCATTGAGATTAGCGTTATTGTTACTATAGCTATCTGTTTCATCATTGTATTAACTCTAAACATAATTTTTTTCTCCTTATTCTTTTAGTTAAAATCGGTCATTACACCGTGTTACGTTTTTTCTTTAGCTTTCTGTCTTCTCCATTTTCATTTTTGGCATATGTCACTATCGTTTTCTTCGATTTAGTCTGCTATGCCTTCAAAAAACACCAATCGATTTGACTCAAAAAAGAAATACGTTGATAAGGCAAACTTTAATGACCTCTTTGGGTTTAATGTT
>CAJPPF010000134.1 GCA_905372445.1 uncultured Prevotella sp.
TTAGCTTGCAGCCACAATGCCACCGTCCCTGCCACAACAGGTGCCGCCATTGATGTTCCTATATTCACATCATAGTAGTCGTTGCCGCTCTTTGCAACTGCCGTTGACGTATTGAGCAATGCGTAATAGCGTGAAGTAGCAGAGATTACAGCTGCGCCAGGAGCTGTCACGTCAGGTTTTGTGCGTCCATCTACAGTTGGACCTATGCTTGAGAAAGACGAGATGTCGTCCTTTTTGCCCACGAGATTCTTGTTGAGTTCGTAGACAGCACCGTCAAGTGCTGTGTAAAACATCTTTGAGTTGTAAGATCCTACCGACACCACA
Organism: uncultured Prevotella sp.; assembly: GCA_905372445.1. Taxonomy (GTDB): domain Bacteria; phylum Bacteroidota; class Bacteroidia; order Bacteroidales; family Bacteroidaceae; genus Prevotella. Next base: position 325 of record CAJPPF010000134.1, read on the forward strand.
TCGTTACTCGTTCCACCTAATTCGCCCACGGTGTAACTGTTGTCACCATTGGTCCATCCACGCTTACTAGGCGAAGTGAACATTCCGCCTTTAGCATTGTTCCACATATGCACCTCGTCGCCATCCGCACCATCAACGATGATAGCAATTTTACGGTTCTCGGCAATCTGCGTTGCTCGGCTCATAAGTAGCACTTCGGTACAGTTGTTGTCGGGATTGACAGCAGCCGCGATCTGTACTGTACCTACTACATCGCATCCATCAGGAAAAACAAATTTTACATCTTTTGTGCCCGAAGTCGACACTGCAGGCGATTCGGCTAACACCTTGCCGCGAAGACCGTCAACCACAGCAGCCTTTACAGAGATAGCGGATCCTTCTGACCCCCAGATGTCCACGTATGCTGATTTTATTGTTGTCGTGGAAGAAGCCGAGTAGCCCAACATTGTTTTCATCCTCGTGTCGTCCTTGGTAAATTTTTTGCTTGCGTGCAAGTTCTCACTTCCCTCATTACCACACGCACCCACTATGATGCGACCAGGTCCCACAAGTTGAGCAAATGCCTGGTCTGTAGGAGATGTTCCGTCGTGCGGTCCAATATGAGAACCGAGGCTGATGTTTACTACTGCTGGCTTACCCACGCTCTCGGAGTAGTCGAATATATACTTTATTCCATCCACTATATTGGTATTGCCCTGTTTGAAGCTAACAAACACAAGATCTGCGTCGGGAGCAATTCCATAGAAATCGGTAGTCATGTCGCCTCCGGCAGCAATACCTGCAACATGCGTGGCATGGAACACTGAGTACATGTCGGTCTTGGCTGCCTTCATCTCATCGAGCGAGGTGTATTCTGTGCCATAACTATATCCTTTAGGTGCGTTCCCTGCTGTGGAGTTTTGATCCCAGATGCGCTTCACACGTGTGTCTGAGCCATCTCTACTCATAAAGTCGACGTGGGCATACTCAAAGCCGTTGTCCACAATGCCCACTACCACGCCTTTGCCAGTGTAGTTGCCTGTACCAATTGTAGCAGATTGGCACGCGTCTACACGACTTTTTCTGCGAGCCTCATCCAAGAGCAGGCGTGCCTCGGTGGCAGCCTGTACATATTTCACTCCACCGAGTGCAGCCACTTTCGCAATATTACATACTGGTAGCGAAACTGTTACGAGTGCGGTAGATAGTTTACTGTGCACTTCGCCACCTAGCATGACTATGCTATCAAGAGTCGAAGTATCAGTAATTGTGACAAAGGCATCTATGCGATTATTACCTTGTAAAGGTGCCTCACGGCGTGCTGTATTGTCGTCCCCCATGAGCAAGATACTCGTGTTTGGCGACAATTTCTGAGCATTAGCTTTTACCCCAAATAAAAGGAGCGTAGTTGCAATGAGAATTTTTTTTACCATTTCTTTGTTTTATTCTTTCATAGTAAGTGGATGTTCCTTCCATGAAATTGTGGAGCGACTGGTACATCCACTTATGGTTATTTATATAATGAAACCTTTGCAAAAGTCCACAAAAAGAAGAAATCCGTGAATAGAACTTGCTGATAATCAAGAGTGGAATTTTCCATAAAAAGACTTTTGCAGAGGTTTCATAATACTAGTTCTTTAATATTTGCCAGTAGGTTGCCCCTTGAACGACACCACGAGCCTTGTGTTATCGCCGCCATTCACGACATTTGTGCCTTTGCAATCGTAACGATTTGTCACGTCAAGATAGATGGAGTAGTTCCCATTATTGTCGCGACTGATGGTAAACGTACCATTGTTGGGAACATTGCTATAGCCTCCATACTTTGCATCGGGAGACGTGAGCTGAATGCCGCCTGCAGTGTACTTCAGCGAGAACATGTCACCGTCCTTAAGTTGCGCTAAGTCTATCTTGCCTGCATTAAGCAGAGATGTATTGAACTGCAGTTCCACCCTCGAGTTATCGTATTTTGACGTGCTTCCCTTGGGATAGAGATATAGGATCATGTACGAACTTTTGTCCTTGTAGAGAACCTTATCAATGATAGCTGTATTCACCTCCTCTCCATCTGAGTTGTAGTAATGATATCCATTCTGCATTACCGGGGTTGGAATCATTGGTTCGAGGTTGTCTACATCGGCATATGGTCCCAGATAATCGGCATCTACTTGTGTGCCGTCGTAAAGTGTTGCTACGACGTGTGTATACTGCTGTCCTGCAAAGTCTATGGCGGTGGTGATTGTCCCTGTCGTCACCTTATCGTGGACGGTACCCGTGGCGTAATCAATAAGGCGGAAAGTGTAGCTATCGGCATCGGTTGCCATATCGACGGCAGAGTTGTTGAACTTTGATGCAGATACGCTAATCCAAATGGCATATTTTCCTTCCTGCACGTCTTTTGGTGTGCTGGCTGTCACGTCGGAAAATGCCAGTTGCGTGGCGTCACCTACTGATGCAGGTTGTATGCGGAACGCGCTGGCAATGTGCTTCGTGGTCGTTTCCCCGCCAGTAGGTGTGATTTTTATAATTGAACTGGCATTATAAGAACGGCTGAACGTTCCTTTGTAAACGGCACGGAATTCCACTTCTCCCTCAAGCTCACTTTCCAAAGCCACTGTGATGTTTTTGCCGAACTTGTCGAACTTGACGACAAGCATGCCTATTGGTTTTACCTTGGTGTCCTCCTTGTATATGACCACACCTTCGGCATCAGCTGATGCGAGATCAATATTTTTTCCAATAAGACTCTCAGGAAGAGTAATAGTGATATCGGGAACAGTACCCATCGGGTTGGGAGTCCTGTAGAGACTCACCGTGTAGCTATTTGCTTTCTGACCTATTACTACACTTTCGATGTCAGTTACCTTGTCATCGAGTGCCCACTGGTTGTTGAGTGTAGGTTTTACACGCTCACCGAAAGTAACACGTTCTATGTTCTTAACCAAATACGTTACTTGATTTCCGTCTTTCTGTACCACGGTCATGATACGTTTCTGTTCCTGTGCCACGCTACTCAAAACTACTGTGAGAGCGAGTACTGTCATTATAAAAGTCTTTCTCATTTTATTGCGAATTTAGTTATGTTCTTATCGCCTGTTTTTATAATATAAAATCCTTTGCCAAGACGGCTCACGTCAATTCGGCGTGAACCGATAGATACGAGTGCTATACGTCCGTCAGCAGTAAAGATACGCGTTGTGGCGTTGGCTTTTTGTTCTTTCTCAAGTACTAGGATGTTTCCTTCGAAGTGAATGCCAGAGCCTTGCTTGTCTGTGATTCTCATTATAGATGTTGGTTCGTAGTTTTTTTCTATAGGACCGCTCCAAGTTCCTTTTATGAGAAAACCGTTGCCGTCGGTCACATCAATGGTGAATTTATAGTTATTGTTCTCTATTTCTTCCACGCTGATGCGTCCAGAGGTAACAGCAGCAAACGTATCTACCACCTGGTAGCGACCTTTCGCGAAGTGCCAATATCGCGTACCAATCAGTTCTCCCCACTTATCGAAATAGCCTTGTGTCATTTTGTAGGGCGCGTAGAGGTTCGTCCACAAATGATTTTGCTCCATAAGTTCATAAGTTCCGGGAACAAGGTCGGAAACATTGGGATCGGTCTGAAACTCCATTTTGAAAAGGTCGCCCTCATTGCCATCCTTACCACTTGGTGAACCTATATCTACCGATAATACGTTGACGCCATTCTGAAGTCCTAGGTAGTAGGCACGTGCTGTCTTTATATAGCTCAAATCTAAAGTTATGTCGTCGTTGAGGTTAGAAATTACGGCTTTTTTCTTATCGTCCGATTTGTCCACATAAGTAAAGGTAACGTTGTGTGCCGTTCCGTGCACTTTGTGACCGCGGTCGGTAGTACATGCTATGTCGAGATTGAACGTATTTTCCTTGTCGCCTTTGGTGATTGTTATCGTGCCTTCAGTAATGTAGCCGTAGGCGTAGTCGGTATTGGTTCCGCTCATTGCCTTACGCTGCTTCACATACGTTCCCATGATTACTGTTATCCCATTGTAGTCTATCTCCATTCCAGGAAAGTAGGTCTCCTTGTTAAAATTGCGTGCCACAGTGTAGACACCGGGCAGCACTGTGGCTTTCTTCGGGTCGCCAAAGAGACGGTTGAAAGCACAGATAGCGAGGTTGTAGCCTTTTTCTTTCATCGCGCCAGTCTCAGGATCAAAGTTACAGTCGTACAAGTTGATGTAGATGTTACCTGTATTTGACTTCATTAGGTTTCCATGGTAGAAAGCCATTCCACCTGTGAACGAGGTGTTTATATCCGACGATATCTGCGGATAAATGGCAGTTCCACCGTTCATGTTGGTAAAGGTTATGTTTCCTTTAAAATTGTATATCGTGCCATCGCTATCGGTGAAGGAAATGATGTAACCTTCATTGATGTTATGTGCAATATTTACTACTCCCTCTATGCTGGGTACATGATTTGATGCCTTGCCGTCTGCATCGTAATAGATAACTTCGGAATAGTCGGGAGCGTACACCAGCTGGGACGCAGAAGAACTGCCATCAGCCATAAATTCGCCAGTTGGCAGTCTACCTTCAGAGCCTTGTGGCACATAGAGATCAAGCATCACTACGTTGGAATTGATGGCCTCTATCCTTCCCTCGGCATCGTTGTACGACGCATCGCGAGTGTCAGCAAGTACGATATAGTAGTTGTCTTTCGTCTTACTATCCGAGGCAGCCTTGTAGTAGGCGGCTACGACGCTGATTAGAGACACTTGCTTTGCCTCGAACTTAGTTGCCGACTGTGCTGCGGTGTGGTGAGTTTTCACTTTGGCAAAAGCCGTTTGACCTATAGCGCATAGGCTTGAGAGTACAAAGAGGAATGTTGTTAAGAATAAAGTCTTTTTCATTTCTTTATGATTTTAAATGATTGTTCTCCTTCTAGGTGAAATATATATGTCCCTAAAGCACAGTCTTCGAGGCTCATTTGAACGTATCTGTTCTCTACACGCTGACGCTTTATTAATCGTCCATCAGTATTGTAGAGAGAGGTATAGAGAGCATGTGTACCCTTCACTGTTATACTGATATTATCAATATATGAGAAACTGAAGTCGTTAGCATTAAGTTTGTCTGCTACGTCGGAAGTTGCATTAGTGAAATGGAATTCCACCACTTGCGACAGTTCGTAGTCAGTGGTAAGAGACTGAGATGTAACGGTAAGCTTGCTATCTGCAAAACTTATTTCTGGTTTGTCAGCAAGCAGGAATTTTGCCGTATGGTCATCGGCAAACTTCAAGACAAGTACTTCTGGCAGTTCGCCATTGGCTGCACTAACTGTCAACGAACAACATGCGAGAAACGCAAATAATAATTTTAGAAGCCGTTTTTCTTTCATAAAATATTTGTTGGTTAAACGTAATTTCGCAATTTAATTATATTATAATGTAATGCTTGACTTAGTGCTAAAATGTTTTAGCACATTTATAGTTTTTCTTCAAATTCTTTTTCTGTGAGTTGATCTTTTCAACTATGTACAATAAATGAAAAGGTTTAATTGTAAATTTGGTAATCATAAGAAAGTCATTAATAATAAAAATAGTGAAAAGTACCCATTGGCTTTTAGAAAAAAACTTGCATCTCTTAAGAAATTTAACTTTTTTGTGTAAAGATTGTGCATATGCTGGTTTGAACTTGATAATTTGAGAAATACTAAGTTATTGTTAAAAACAACGATATGTTCAATTCTTAATCATATTTGTTAACTTTGTTTAATTCTGCCAACGGATTGCTTATTCAATTTTGCGCCTAATTTTTTATTAAAAACGTCTAATAGATTGATAGCGTCCTGACAAGAGATTCTATCAGCTTTGTGCTTTTATTTTTATCACTAACTCTACAATCGTAAATACTGTCCATCATTTATAGGAAGAGATAATATTGTGTGATAAAGAAAGGAATAAATTTCTTTTTTTGGTCAAAATTTACTAAAAAGAATTTATA
>CAJPPF010000135.1 GCA_905372445.1 uncultured Prevotella sp.
ATTGATCTTCATGATTCTGTCCTGATCAATTGAAAGATTTTCGTCCATTACTTGAATTTATTGTTATGTTATATTTATATTCAATCTTTGCAAACAGCACATTACTGTGTTTAAAAGATACATCAAAGAAAATGAAACAAAAACGGCGTAGAGCCCTTTTATTTGCGTTTTAAGCGCATTTGTAACATTTTTCAACGTACAAATATACTGCTTTTTTCGCATATAAAAAAGCGTTAGAGAGAAAAAATAGAGCCTTAGAGGAAAAAAGAGGTGTTTTACAATAAGAAGCCAGTATATATTACCAAGACTTAACAGTGAAATAATAGAAAAGAGGTTGTCTCGTCATGAGACAACCTCCGTTGCATTATCTTATAAAGAATCTGTTCTTTATTTGAAGAAGCTCTTAACGTCTTCGTTAGGAACCATCTGCTCATCAAAAACGTAAGCGCCGGTCTTTGGGCTCTTTACCATCTTGATAACCTTTGTGTAAGCGCGACCATCCATAGATCCTTCGTGGAGGGTAGCGACCGCTTTCTTTGCCATATCTTCTTAGTTTTATGGGTTAATACGATTCCGCTATACGGATGATATTACTTAATCTCCTTATGGAGAGTCATCTTCTTGAGGATTGGATTGTACTTCATCAACTCAAGGCGCTCAGGAGTATTCTTACGGTTCTTTGTAGTGATATAGCGGCTCGTGCCTGGCATACCACTGGTCTTGATCTCAGTGCATTCAAGAATCACCTGAACTCTATTACCTTTAGCTTTCTTTGCCATAATGATTATTCTCCTATAACTTTAATGTCTTTCCACTCACAGTAGCCCTTCTCAACAGCTGATTTCAACGCTGCATCAAGACCCACCTTGTTAATAAGACGAAGACCTGCTGCGCTGATCTTCAGACTAATCCAGCAAGCCTCCTCTACATAGTAGAACTTCTTAGAGAAAAGGTTTACGTCGAAGCTACGCTTTGTACGATGCTTTGAGTGTGACACATTGCATCCTATCTGTGCTTTTTTTCCAGTAATCTGACAAACTTTAGACATGTCTATCTATAATTTTAGTATTCGATTTTTGATACTTATTCCAAACAGAGTGCAAAATTACAATATTTTTCCGTAAAAGCAAAATATTTCTATGAAGGCACAACTCATTTAAAGTCTTTTAACAACTTAAATACATGATTATGAGTTCAAGAGCTTTTTGCGTTGCATTTTCAAGATTGTTTATCCTACCCAAGTCCTCGGTTATTTTATATGTGTGAATATCGCCAAGCTTACCATATCCAATCCATAGCGTACCAACGGGCACTTTCGGCGTTCCTCCGTCAGGTCCTGCACATCCTGTGATTGATATGGCATAATCTGTTCTTATGGCATTGATAGCACCCTCGCACATCTCTTCTGCAACCTGCGCAGATACAACACCATATTCTTCTATAGTTTTAGGATTTACACCAAGTAATCTCTCCTTAACCTCATTGCAATAAGATACGATGCCGCCTTTGAAATAATCTGACGAGCCCCTTACTGCAACAATTGATGCCGCGACACCTCCTCCCGTACAGCTTTCTGCTGTAGAGATGGTCTTACCGCTTCCGTAAAGGATTGTTTTCAATTTTTCACTTAACTCTTTCATTGTTGAATCAATGTTCAATATACTACTCAAATGTTACTTTTGAGAATGGCGAAGCATCAGCGGCAGAGAATTTGCCGTCAAGAAATTTATAGTAGCCCGTGATTCCTATCATTGCTGCATTGTCTGTGGTATATCCGAACTTTGGTATGTAGATAGTCCAGCCATAACGCTCTGCTGCATCATGGAACGCATTGCGAAGTCCATTGTTTGCTGAGACTCCACCTGCTACAGCAACGTGTTTTATACCAGTCTGCTTAACGGCAAGTTTCAGTTTTTTCATTAAAATGTCTACAATAGTAAATTCAAGAGACGCTGCAATATCTTCCTTATTCTTTTCTATAAAGTCAGGATCTTCTGCAACCCACTTCCTCATATTGTATAGAAATGATGTCTTAAGCCCTGAAAAGCTATAGTCTAAACCAGGAATATTTGGTTCGGAAAACTTATATGCCTTTGGATTACCTTTACGTGCAAGACGATCAATGATAGGTCCCCCAGGATATCCAAGTCCCATTACTTTCGAGCATTTATCGATCGCCTCACCTGCAGCATCGTCAATGGTCTGACCAATAACTTCCATATCGTTATAAGCATTTACTTTAACAATCTGTGAATTTCCACCGCTGACAAGAAGACAAAGGAAAGGGTATGGAGGACAGTTTGATATAATCTCGCCTTCTGGCGATTGCTCCTTGATGAAATGTGCCATAACATGTCCTTGAAGATGGTTTACATCAACCATTGGAATGCCAAGTGACAACGCCAGTCCTTTGGTGAAGCTCACACCAACAAGCAGTGATCCCATAAGTCCGGGTCCACGTGTGAAGGCGATGGCATTAAGCTGTTCTTTTGTTATACTGGCACGTTTCAACGCCTGGTCGACTACAGGAAGTATATTCTGTTGATGTGCACGGGAGGCAAGTTCCGGCACCACTCCACCGTATGCCATGTGTACATCCTGTGACGCTGTGACATTGCTCAGAAGTACTCCGTCGCGCAACACAGCTGCTGAGGTGTCGTCGCACGATGATTCTATTCCTAATATATAAATAGGTGTATCCATTTCTTAGTGTGTTAATATTTCTACTCCGTCATCAGTCATTAAGAATGTATGTTCCCATTGTGCGGAAGGTTGCTCATCCCATGAGATAACTTCCCATCCGTATGGGTCTTCATCATCAATGAAAACCTTCCAAGAACCAATGTTCAGCATAGGTTCGATGGTAAACACCATTCCGGGGACTAACAGCATACCTGTGCCTTTATGTCCATAGTGCATCACGTCAGGTTCTTCATGAAATTTCAGACCTACTCCATGACCTGTAAGGTCGCGCACTACACCATAGTTATATTTCTTGGCATGCTTTTCTATTGCATGACCGATGTCACCTACAAAAGAATAAGGCTTTGCTGCCTTCATTCCGATCTCAAGACATTCCTTTGCCACACGTACAAGCTGTTCTTTCTCGGGTGTTGTCTTACCGATAATAAACATTCTTGAGGCATCAGCATAGTATCCGTCTAAAATAGTAGTAAAATCCACATTTATGATGTCGCCCTCTTCGAGCACATCGTTTACACTTGGTATACCATGGCAGACCACTTCATTTATACTTGTGCAGACAGACTTTGGGAAACCTTCATATCCGAGACATGCAGGAATAGCATTATTCGCCTTACACACTTCCATACATATATCATCTATTTCCTGTGTATTCATTCCTGCATGTATCTCCTTTGCCACGGTATCGAGCACAAGAGTGTTGATAACTCCCGAGCGACGTATGCCTTCTATCTGCTCATGAGTTTTTATTAGGTCACGCGTAGGGACGAGCTTTCCCTTGTTCTCCCAATACATTATCTGTTTATCCATCTCGGTTATCTGTCCGGGAATGCAATGCCAGCGTTTTTTCTTACCAAAAGCCATATTATCTACATTATATTTTAAAGGGGATTCATGCAATATGCTTCTAACGTACAATGAGCACACTGTATTTCATAAGCAATCCATATTGTCAAATACTGCACTGAAATGGTTATCCAGTAAATTGTTCTTTATACTCCAATCTGCCTTCTGCATATTAACGATGATGTTCCTTAGGTAATCCTTTCTAATATCTTTTCATCATTCTATCCATCTCTCTACGATCTTCTTTTTCCTTAAGAGTCTGGCGTTTGTCATATTGTTTCTTACCACGACAAAGGGCTATGTCGACTTTTGCACGTCCATTCTGATCAATAAATACTAATGTCGGTACAATCGTATATCCGGGCGCTTTGCAGGCTTCTTGCAGACTACGAATCTCACGACGGTTGAGCAGCAACTTCCTGTCGCGCTTCATCTCATGATTTGCATACGAACCATAAAAATATGGCGATATGCTCATGCCCTTAACCCATATCTCGCCATTATGGATATAGCAATAAGTGTCAACCAGCGATGCTTTGCCCAGACGGATAGACTTTATTTCCGTGCCGGTCAGGACAATACCTGCGGTAAACTCGTCTACAAAGAAATACTCAAAGGAGGCTTTCTTGTTTTTTATGTTTATTGGACTCTTCTTACGGAGTTCTTGTTCTATCTTGTTCATTGAATATCAATTCATTCTTTCATTAGTGAATTGAATAGTGGCAATTACTGGCTATTCCTCTATCTTTACAAAGTTCTCGAGATGATCGTCGAGATAACATGCCACCATATTAGTCCACTCCTCTTCATTAACCACAAACTCATCGTCGAAAATGTCAAACTCCGGACACTGTTCGTACATTGCCATGAAGTCCTCGTCAGTCATCTCCTGCTCTATCTGTTCGTGGTACTTGCTGTAGTATTTATGGCTCTTCGAGATGAGATGAGCCAGACCTGTTATGCCCCATCCGCGCATAGCAATCCTAAAAGGGTTCTTATATATGAACGCACCGTAGCCATTGTGTATTAGCTGAACGAAACCGCCATCCATGACTTCTTCACGAAGGAAATTATATGCGAGTAGCGTTATCTGATCGGCATTAAGTTCTGCCATGGTCTGAGATGTCAACTGACCACCTATAGCATCAGTGATAGTATCAACAACAGCAGCGACAAACGAATCCATCCCTCGTTGTGCAGCCTCTGCAAGTACTGCGTCCTTAATCCTTATTTCGAGCATATTATACTACTTATTTCTTGTTTTCATCCTTTCAATTTCTCACTCTTCTCCCACTCTTCCCATTCTTTCATGGCATCCTGCCAATTGTTTTCTTCTCCGTTTTCCACTGCTTCCTCCTGACGGGCAAGTTCATCGCGGGCTTTGTCACGTGCACGCTTAGCTTTCATGTCTGCTATTGTCACATCATCCAGAATCTGAATTGCACCACGCTCTATAGCAGCCTGCAATTCTTTTTCGCCAAAAGCCTTTCCTTGCTCGTTGAAGTCAGAGATGTTAAACTCGAAGTTCACTCGTAGTTGATGGCGTATCTCCTTTTGCTGAAAACGTGTTCCTGCACATTTCATCCGGAGCAGTTTTGCTATTATGTCAACCTCATGTTGAGAGTATTTATTTCTTCCCATCGCTTAAATATCATGTTTACGACATGCTGTCAAAATAGCTTGTCCATCAAAAAACTTTCATTTATAATGAACTGCAAAAATACTAAGAAAATCCGAATGTACCAAACAATTGCCTATAAAAGGTTGAATAGTTGAATTTTAACCCAAATATGTCATTTGATTTCACATTAGCCACGTCTATTGGAAAAGGCAGAAACTCAAAGAGAAAAAACAAAATCGACGCAAAAGAACAATTATGAAATAATCTTTACATCAACAGATGGTGTTTCTAATTTCATCGTTTCTAACGTCTGAAACCACCGTTTCTTCATTCAAGAAACGCCCTTTTTAGTGTCAAGAAACGGCGGTTCTTGAAACAAGAAACGACACAACGACTAAACACTTGAAAATCAATGCATCACAAAAAAGGTTTTTTAATAAATATCTTTGTGGTCGCAAAAACTCTACTTGAATATTATTTACAAATCTATATCTTATAATTATTCCTTGATTCTTGGTATCCGGTAAAAACTGAATGAAAGTTCTGTAAGCCTTTATTTATCGGCACTACAGGCATGTATAGCCAATAGGGACTTACTTTTTGTTTCAAATAGTGAGCGTTACTAAAAACATTTCTTATAGTTTTGTGTCTTTTAATAGTCGAGAAAGTGTCGGCATTTGCCGGCAGGCGCAGGGGCGTGATTTATCACGTTCCGCCTCTCTCCATGAAAACAAACAATCGCTCCAACGTCACGAAATGAATCCAGTGCAACAGACGGAACGTGATAAATCACGTCCCTTCTATGTTGCAAACCAAATAACTGGCAATCT
>CAJPPF010000136.1 GCA_905372445.1 uncultured Prevotella sp.
TTAGGATTCAAGATTCTCAATCTTGCCATAGGGGTTCGAATCCCCTATCCACTACAACATGATGTGTCATCTGCAACAAATACTTATTCAATCTGGTGGATTCATCTAAGGGTTAGGATTCAAGATTCTCAATCTTGCCATAGGGGTTCGAATCCCCTATCCACTACGAAAAAGGCTTATCCAATGACGAGAAGCCTTTTGTCATTATATTGTGTCAGCGGATATTTCCGGTTGGTGAGCCTTAGTAATTATATGGCGGTGCTTTACCGTAGCAATTCAGAGTATCATATTTTCTTGATAATCTTACACGGGTTGCCTGCTGCGACCGTATTTGACGGGATGTCTGTCACCACAACGCTTCCTGCACCGATAGTGACATTGTCGCCGATGACAACGCCTGGCAGTATAGTTACGCTACCTCCAATCCAACAGTTATTGCCTATCGTTACAGGCTTAGCCCATTCCTCACGTGTATTGCGCTTCTGTGGGTCGGTGCTGTGGCATGCAGTATAGATGCTGACATTGGGGCCAATGAAGCAATCATCGCCTATAGTCACCATCGCCTCGTCAAGCACTGTCCAATTGAAATTAGCGAAAAATCGTCTGCCGACCTTTATGTGCATTCCGTAGTCGCAGTAGAAAGGCTGGTTTATAAAGGTGTCGTCATCGCATTCGGCGAGAATTTCCTTCAGTTTATCGTTGCGTTCCTTGACGAGAGAAGGTCTAATTCTGTTGTATTCCCAGCATTTGTCTTTACATTCATTGAGGAATTTTAGCAGGTAAGCATCAGTGGCATTGTACGTCTCGCCATTCCTCATTTTCAGATATTCTCGTTTTTCGTCTTCCATTATCCTTCTTCTTTTCAAATATATTTTACACATACCGGTTTCTCCATTTCTATCTTACGTCCTGTATCCTTCAGCAGTCCGGTCTTGATGTCGCGCTCGAATATCTGAATGATATTTGAGTCCCTGCATGCACAAAGCAGATAGCGTCCGTTAGGTGTTATGGCGAAATTGCGAGGATGAACACCTGTTAGTTGATATCCAATCTTTGTGATATGTCCATTGCCCTGATCTATGCTGAATATTGATATGCCGTCGGCTTTCAGACGATTTGACGCATATAGATAAAATCCGTCGGGAGAGATATGTATGTCAGCGCTACCATGGGCACCAACGCTGTCGGAAACGACATACTGAACAGGATGTAGGTTCTTGTCATTATACTCAATTACAGTCACTTTGCCTGACAGTTCATTAATCAGATAACCGTGTTTTCCGTCAGGGGCGAATGTGATATGACGCGGTCCGGAGCCTGCCTCAAGAGGTACGTCAAATGAGTTCTTTCCGTCAATATGCTTTTTCTTGTCCTTTTCGCCTTCCACTACTGGGAACACGTGAATGACATCCGCGCCGAGGTCGTTGGCAAGGAGAAAAGCACTGTCGGGCGTAAACTCAATGCAGTGGATATGCGATTTCTCCTGATGGTCGGTAATGGGACCGGTTCCAATGAATCGTTCCACCCTCGTGTCGGGCAGCAGTGCGCTGGTACCAGGGTCAATATCATACATCGTAAAGCTCGAACCGTTATAATTTGCTGTATATGCGAACAGTCCGTTTTGCTCGATGTTGATGTAGCATGGTGCTGCTCCTTCAGTAAGTTGCGAGTTGATTATGCGCATCTTCACTGTGTCGCCTTCTGTTATCTCCGCTGCATATAGAGCTGCTAAGGAATCATCTCTCTCGCTGACGGCATAGAAATGCTTTCCGTCAGGGGCGAGGGTTACAAACGAAGCCTCTTCAATACCCGACAGCCCACATATATATTCCGCCTCACCGGTAGCCTGATTGAACGAGAAGAGTTGTATACGCTCCTTATCGCCGCTACCATAGCTGCCGAGCAGAAGACGTATATTGTCGTTCATCTCCTTATTTATGTTGCTGCATGCAGCAAGCAACAGTACCAAAATTATCATTGTTGCAAGGCTGCGGATTGCTGATAAACGCTGATACTGTTTCATTTTTCCGATTCAATTATTTTCTCCAATTCTCGTTTATATTGCGTCGCATTCTCAAAAAGGATAGTTTTCATTCCCACTTTCTGTGCACCAATGATATTCACAGGTTTATCGTCGGTGAAGACACATTCTTCCGGCTTCAGACCATATTTCTCCAACAGTCGGTTGTAGATTGCCACATCAGGCTTGATGATATGTTCCTCTGAAGAAATGACTCTCCCGTCGAGTAGAGAGAATATCTCGTATTTTTTCATCACCTTATGCACCATACTGCACCAGTTTGTCAGTCCGTAGAGCTTATATCCACGCTTTTTCATTTCTGTTAGAATGGCTCTCATGCCTTCTATCTCTCCAATGACAAACTCCATATAGCGTTCTTCATACATCATCGCCTCTTTGGCATATTGTGGATAACGCTCACGCATATCCTGCATAATCTGACTGAAAGGCTTGTCTTCCTTGTCGCATATATCCAGAAAGCTCAATGATGTAAAAAGATTGCAAAACTCTTCTTCCTTTTTCTTGTCAGTGAAAAACTGGTTTATCACGTGCGAGAAGTCGTAATCGACGAGCACTTTTCCAAAATCGAAGATTAAATTCTTTATCATTCGTTATTATGTTTTTTTCTTTTCGCTTAATGTTTTTGTTGCCTTTATATGTTCTTTATTGCTTCAAGCAACCGGTTCATTGCCTTCTCAATTACTGAGCGCGGGCAACCTATGTTCATGCGCATATATCCTTCCCCGCCATGCCCGAACATCTCTCCGTCGTTGAGTGCCAGACGGGCTTTCTCCGCAAATAGCGCGTTGAGGCTGTCGTGGTCGAGATTAAGTCCGCTGCAGTCCAGCCATATCAGGAATGACGCCTGCGGACGCAGAGGACGAATCTGCGGAATATGTGTCTTGCAGAACGACTCCACAAATTCAATATTGCCCTCTATATAACTAATCATTTGCTGTCGCCAGTGTTCGCCATGTCGAAAGGCAGCCATTGTGGCAATAGGTGCAAATAGGGTGGGGTGGTCCATCTCATTGGCTTTCAGCCATGTGTAAAACCTGTGTCTGATACTGTCGTTCGGTACTACTGCCCACGAACTTACGATGCCTGCCATGTTGAAAGTCTTGCTTGGTGCGGCGAATGTGATACTGTTCTGTGCCGCCTCTTCACTGACGGTGGCGAATGGTATGTGCTTATTGCCGAACAGTGCCATATCGCAGTGAATCTCATCGCTTACTACGAGTATGTTGTGTTCCTTGCAGAAATGTGCCAGTCGCTCTAATGTCTGCCTGTCCCAGCATATTCCCGCAGGATTATGAGGGTTGCTTAGAATCAGTATCTTGCATTTCTCGTCCGCTACTTCGGCGAGATTGTCGAAGTCCATGTCGTAATATCCGTCGGCTCTTTTCATGAGAGGGTTGTCCACAACCTTTCGTCCGTTATCCTCTGGCACGTTTCTGAACGGATGATATACCGGTGGCTGTATGATAATCTTGTCGCCGGGTTGTGTGAACACATTGACCACCATACCTATTCCGCGCACAATGCCAGGAATGAATGTCAGCCATTCGCGCTTCACCTGCCAGTCGTGATGTGAGCTTATCCACTGCATAACCGTATGCCAGTAGTCCTGTGGTACTAAGGTATATCCGTACACCGGATGTTCCATTCGCTCCTTTAAGGCATCCCTGATAAAGAACGGCGTCTCGAAATCCATGTCGGCAACCCACAGAGGAATGAGGTCGGTGCGATGCCATATCTTCTGCATCGCATCAATCTTGACCGCGTCTGTCCCCGAGCGATCAATTATTTTGTCAAAGCTGTATTTCATCTTTTATTTATTTTCAGAATAGCCTTCTCCAGACTCTCTGTTGGCTCAATGATGTTGTAATCGTCCCAGAAAGATGCATCGGAGAATCTCTTCAGTGTCTTTATGAATGCCTCCCTGTCGCCGAAACGTTCTTTTGCCTCGATGTTCGGACCCTCGTAGTTGGTCTCAAAGTCAGTCACTACCATCTCTGACGTGCATCTATATGTACGTGAGAACAGTTTTCTCTTCCAGTCGCATTTGAATCTGAACACCGTCTTCATGTAGTTTATTCTTCCGTCGTGATAGTTTATCACTGTCGACATCTCAAGTGGTCGGAACCTCAGACTGGCGGGTTTCTTGTAGAGCATCACCCTTGTGGCTTTAGCCCTGTCGCTCATGTCGAGTTCCATTTCAATGCGTGTGAATGCCAGACTCTGCTTGTCGAGATATATCTTTCCGCGATATAATGGCCACTCGACTATCAGATAAGGTGCAAACGCTATCACTATCTGTGTCTTGCCGTCGAGCACTTCAGGCAGTTCCATATTGAAAGTATAACATGAGTGTCGCATATCCTCAAAGAGAATGTTCTCGTTCTTTACTACGTCAAGCCAGACCGGAGTATTCGGTCCTCCCAGAATCTGCACCGACAGAGTGTCGTCGTTTCGCTGACTCATTATGCGCCTGCCGTGTTCTATCTTCACTCTGTCGCCGGTTATGCCTCTGTCATATCCTCGCTTGCAGGTGCTAAGTATTGCTTCGGATATGTCGATGTAGCGGTTGCCTTTCTGCAGCGTCTCTCTATAGAAAGAGGTGTGCATCTCGCGTGTCTGCACGAAGTTGATGTCTCGTCGTTCTATTGCCATCATCACGAGAGCCTCAGGTTCGTTCAGCCACACGTTAAGTTCAGGCAGTGTGATACCTGTCGGGAGCATCTTAATACGTATATTCTCTGTGCGGTCGTCAGCTATTGTGATGTTCTCACTGGCGTAGCCTATGCAACTGACTGTGATGCTCTGTGGTCTGTGCTTAAGTTTCAGGAGGAAAAAACCGTCGGCATTGGTCACTGTCGAGATGTTCGTGCCCTGGATAGTGATGCTCACGTTTTCCAACTTTCGATTCGAAGAGCGGTCGGTTATAGTTCCACTTATCCTTACCTCCGTCTTCGCCTCCTTATTCGACTTTGTGCCCGTGTTGTTCTGTGCAACCGCATGGATTGCAATCAGAAGTGTTATTGTCAGTAAGAATAGTTTTTGCATAATATTTCGTGTTTTGATTGAAGCGCTATTTTTCGGGCTTGCAGAATGGTGCCCACTGTACTTTCGTGTCTTCTATCCAGGGGCGGTTAAGATAGTTCCTGCCTTTCGTCGAGTCGCGTCTGCCCTCGGGCACAAAGTTGCACTTCACTGCCCTGACATCGCGTTCGATGCTGAAATCGGCAGGATGCTCCACCACATTACTCTCTATGGCAAGAGAGAAACGTCCCAGACCGTTTATCCTCACAGTCTGTCCTGCCTGAAGATACTCCTGAACGAGTTCGGTGAGCTCTGTGAGCACTGCATTTACGTCCGACTGTTTCATTGAGCAGTTTGCCTGAATCTTTTCTGCGAGAGTGTCGGTAGTTACTTCGCCCATCTTTACTCTGCGAGCTCTCCATTCCTCTTTCTTAGAGTTTCGAGAAGTCTTAATCTTCTCCATTTTAATGCTTATAGCCATCTTTCTTTTATATTTATATTTTTGCTTTATAACAGTTTCATTTTCAGTCGTTTGGAAAACACCCTGTTTTGGTCGTGCAATATAGGGTGTTTTGGTGCACCAATATAGGGTATTTTGGTCGACCAATATAGGGTGTATTGCTTTCGAGTAGCGCCTTTTCTATGTTTTCGACTTGACTTTGTCAAAAGTAATAAGAAATTTTGGAATCTGCAAACTTCTGATTGCATTTTTTCAGGATTGCCGTTTATTCAGTTTTCTCAATGTGGGTTTATCTCAAATCGGTCAATAGAATCCTTGCCTGATTTCGTCTGATTGTGGAGCAGAATCCAAATATATGCGTCAGCCGTAGTTACTATGTTTGCAGTGTCTACCTTCCTCTGTGTCTATTGATGG
>CAJPPF010000137.1 GCA_905372445.1 uncultured Prevotella sp.
AAAAATATTCTACAGGAATTACCATAACTTATTTCTCCTCTTCTTTATTTTCGCGGGCAATGAGCAGACCGCCGATGATACATGCAAGAAGGAACACTGAGATGAACTCAAACGGAAGCACATACTGATACTTCTCCGAGCCTAACATAGCCTCACCTATTCCCTGAACTGCGAACTCCTTATCGGCAAGTCGCTCGCCAGAATAAAGGAAACTGTTCTTAAGTAATATTCCCACTACTGTAACGAATCCAACCAATGCTACCACAAGACCAGATGCTACACGTGAACCCTTAAACTGCTCCGTGAATCCCTGAAGTGTGCGGCGACCTACAAGATTGATAGCGAAGATATAGATCATCGTGATTGCTCCGGCATAAATACTCAACTGCACTGCTCCAAGATAAGTGTAATCAAGAAGGAAATATAAGCCAGAGATAGCAAAAAGCACGAACAGCAGACCTGTAGAGGCACGCATGATGCGCTTCGTGAATACACTGAATATGGCACTGCAGATGATTACAACTGACAGAAGTCCAAACATAATTATATTTGCCATAAGCTATTATTCCTCCTCTTTTTTAGTTTCCTTTGCAGCTGCGGCAGCCTCAGCAGCCTTCTTTGCAGCAAGCTTTGCGTTCTCCTCATATTGGGTCATTTCCTCCGCTGTCGGCGGAATGTTCAAATGCTGAACGAGTGCATTACGGTCAAAGGTTGCGTTCTCGAAATCATTAACAAATTTAATTGCGTCGAAATTGCAGGCATTTACGCATAACTGACAGAACATACATTCACCAAGATCATACTGGTAGTCCTGCAGAAGTTTTTTCTTCCTGCCTTCTGCAGTGGTAATCATTGTTGATACAATCTTTATTGTACCCGTTGGGCAAGCCTTCTCGCACATGGTACACGACGTACACTTATTCTGTCCATTCTCGTCGTGTGGCATAAAGAGAGTGCCACGGTGACGGCTGGCAATATGCTGCGTCTTGCGATTCTCTGGATATTGTTCTGACACCTTCGGCGTTACGTACTCACCCATGGTGACGTCCATGCCTGTCAGGAGAGTCTTTATGCCGTCAAGAACATTTCCGAAATATGATTTATTTTTTGCCATTGTATTGATTACTTTTTTATTTGTCCTTCTTTACTGCAATGTCTACACCAACAATCTTCTGGTCGTCTGCGAACTTGCCACGGAACTTCATAGCACGAACGGCAATCAGCACTAAAACGGCAATGATGCCTGTCAATACTACGATACTTGCGACAGTACTGCCTGTAAGACCGAATGACACACATGCAGTCATAAGGATTAGATTCAGAAGAGCCGTTGGCATGAGATATTTCCACTCAAGTTTCAGAATCTGCTCAATACGCAGACGTGGGAAAGTCCACTTTATCCACATAAGCAACCAAACCATTGCAAATGCCTTGCCGAGGAACCATACGATACCTGGGATATAGTCCATTACTTCGTCGAACGCCTCTACTCCAATCTGAATAGGTGCATAACCGCCAAGGAAGACCAAGGATGTCATACCTGCAACGATAAAGAGGTTAAGGAACTCTGCGAGATAGTAGAAGCCGAAACCCATTCCTGAATACTCTGTATGATAACCTGCTGTCAGCTCCGACTCTGCTTCTGCCAAGTCGAAAGGACCACGGTTTGCCTCTGCGTTGCCTGCAATGAGGAAGATGAGAAAGGCTATAAGAGCAGGAATATGTCCCTGGAAAATCAACCAACCGAATGGACCGCTCTGTGCTTCAACAATGCCGCTGACCTGCATTGTGCCTGTCAGAATACATGCTGTGATAAGGCAAAGACCAAGTGACATCTCGTATGAAATCATCTGCACTGCACCACGCATGGCAGAAATGAGACCATACTTATTGTTTGATGACCAACCGGCAATGAAGATACCGACAACACCGATAGCACTGATAGCAGTGTAAAGGAAGATGCCGACATTAAAGTCGAGAATCACGGCGCCCTTGTTCCAAGGCAGAAAGCTGAAGGCACCGACAGAAGCGACGATAACGAGCACCGGCGCTGTGCGATAGAGCAGTTGATCTGCCTTGTCGACGAAGAATATTTCCTTAGTCAACATCTTAATAACGTCGGCAAACACCTGCAGCAATCCCCAAGGACCTACACGCATAGGACCAAGGCGGCACTGGAAGTAGGCACAGACTTTGCGCTCCATGAAAATCAAGACGATAGCGAGTATGGCATACGCGACAATAATCGCGAGCCCAACTATAACCATCTCAATTGTGGTCGACAGCCATGTCGGTAATCCTAAGGTTACGTTCAGAAGCATATCGAACCAGTTTGCTATAATTGAAAAATCGAACATAAATTTTCTTTTGTTTTCTATGATGTTATGCTACACCTTATTATATATATAAGGCTTGCTTATCCACTACCCTTTTTGCATTGGGCAGTTGGTTGACTATCTGTCGATATCAGGGATGATATAGTCAAGACCGGCACCCACGGCTATAAGGTCGGCAACCTTCAGTCCGCGAAGCATCTCGTCAAGAGCACCTACAAGCGAGAGTGCCATCGGACGAATCTTCATACGGTAAGGGCTCTTGTCGCCACGTGAATCAAGGTATACTCCAAACTCACCACTTGTGCCTTCTACAGCGAAATACCACTGTCCTTCAGGACATTTGATAATAGGCTTCTGCTTGATGTAGTACTCACCCTCAGGGATATTGTCGATAAGCTGCTCAATGATACGGATTGACTGCTCTATTTCCTTAACGCGCTGATAATAACGCGACTGGGCATCGCTCTCGTCGAGAACAATCTGTTCCCACTCTACCTTATCGTACATATCATAAGGATATTTCTTGCGAATATCGTTTGCCCACTGCGATGCACGACCGTTGGAACCGGAGATTCCGTAGTTGATACACTGTTCTTTAGTGAACTTTCCAACACCGACAAGGCGCTGATGTGTTATGACATTATCGCCAAAGACGTCGACATACTCCTTGAGTTTCGGCTTAAGATAAGCGCATACTTTCTTAATATTTTCCTGGAAGTTCTCGTCAATATCTTCCTGCAGACCACCAATACGGTAGTAGTTCTGTATCAGACGACCGCCGGTTGTCTCTTCCATTGCGTTGAGTACATATTCTCTGTCACGCATACAGAACAGGAAAGCGGTCAGGGCACCGAGGTCCTGGGCATAACAACCAAGGTAAAGCAGATGTCCGTCAATACGCTGCATCTCATCCATGATTGTACGTATGGTCTTTATACGATCGCTGAGCTCCACGCCAAGTGCCTCCTCGATAACCCCACAGATAGCGTGGCGGTTCATCATAGCACTGAGATAGTTCAGTCGGTCGGTCAAGGCGAGGGTCTGCGGATAGGTCAGCGTCTCGAACAGCTTCTCTATGCCACGATGAATATAGCCAAGGTGTGGATAGATCTTCTTCACAATCTCACCGTCGACGATTGTCTCCAGACGAAGTACTCCGTGGGTTGAAGGGTGTTGAGGACCGATGTTCATCACGAAGTCGTCCTCGCCGAAAAGCGGTGTACGTTCAGACGTCAGATTGCCGTCCTTGTCCAGATAATAGCGTGTAGCGTATGTCACCTCCACATCGTCTGCGAGCGAGTAGCTGTCGTCCTCTGCCTTCCAGTCCTTACGGAATGGATAACCCTTGAAATCGTCGCGCAGGAATATACGCGCCATGTTCGGATGACCGAGGAACTTTATGCCATAGAAATCAAAAACCTCGCGTTCCTGCAAGTCTGCACCTCTCCAAAGGTCGTAGACAGAGTAGATCAGGAAGTCCTCTCCTTTCTTCTCTGCCATAGTCTTCACGGAGATACGCTCAAAGGTTTCTGTGTTTTCGAGTATATAAATACATCCGAGACCCTCCTCGCCAAAGTCTTCACCAATGATAGTAACGAGATAGTCGAAATGCTTCTCATTCTTCAGTTTTGCCATTGCCGGCGCAAACTCTTCAAAAGAATATACGATATTATTCAGTTTCATTCCGATTCCTCCTTATTTTTTCTCCCACCAACTCTTCACTTTTTCCATGAATTGCTTTGGCAGGTCTTTTATTACTACTGGGTCAGGATTCTTCTCCTTGCGGTTTGCGCCACCGAAGAATTTCTCGACTTTCACTTTTCTCTGCAACTGCATCATTCCGTAAAGGATTGCCTCCGGACGTGGAGGACAGCCAGGAATGTAGACATCAACAGGAAGGAACTCGTTGATACCTTTCACTACGTGATAGCTTGCCTTGAACGGTCCGCCGGAGATGGCACAGCCACCAACAGCCACCACATACTTCGGTTCTGCCATCTGATCGTACAATCGCTTCAGCACAGGAGCCATCTTATGTGTTATTGTACCTGCACACATGATAAGGTCAGCCTGGCGTGGAGAGTTACGTGTCACTTCAAAACCAAAGCGTGCGAAGTCATAACGTGCACAACCGCATGCCATGAACTCTATACCACAACATGAAGTGGCAAAGGTGAGCGACCATAGTGAGTTGCTGCGACCCCAGTTGACAAGAGAGTCGAGGTTGCCACAGATAGCGTTTACACCATTCTCGTTAAGCTCGTTGATAAGAGACTCTAATGTCTCGTTGTCCTTCCATTCTTCGTATGGAATAGACTTGATTGACGGTTTGCTTATTTCCATTCCAGTGCTCCTTTCCGCCAGGCATAAGCAAGACCAAATACAAGAACCAGCATGAAGAAGCTGATGCTAACCAGTGCCATTGGACCAAACTGCTTAACAACAACCGCCCACGGATATAGAAAAACGGTCTCGACATCGAACATAAGGAAGAGCAATGCGAAAAGGTAATAACCCACATGCATCGGAAGCCAAGAACTTCCGCGTGTAGGAATACCACACTCAAAAGGTTCGCCCTTCACCTTGTTGTAGGTACGAGGACCGATTAACTTAGCCGTGACGTAAGCTGCCAGTACTAAGAAAATAGCCGTAATAATTACGGTTAAAAACAAAGTGAAATACATAAGTGATATTTAAAACATTAATTTGTCATAGACCTTTACTAATCATAACGAGCTATCTCACACTAATTGCAGTGTGGATCTATGGAGTTAAGCATACGTAGAACTCTTTTTCAAACCCGTCATCATAGTAAGCGGGTGCAAAAGTACAAAAAAAAAAGATAATATAGTAATATTATGGAGAAAAAAACACGAAAATTGCAAAACCGACATGACAAATTACCATTTTCGGTTATTGACCGGCATTGTATCGTTTACATTTAAAACGAATATTCTATCTCATGGCTGCAAGCATCAATACTTTGCCGACACATTTATTATTTTGAAGCAAACAATAGTCTGTTTTTATTCCCAGTGGCTATATATTAACGATTTACAGAAAGCCCATATGTGGTTGTAAATATAAAGAAAAATTACCAAGACATGATTATAGTGATTTCTACTGTTTACAACACGTTGCAAACAAAAGACTGAACCCAATTTCTAAAACCGTCGTTTCTTGGTTCAAGAACCGCCGTTTCTTGGCGCTCATTCCTGCGGTTTTAGCGTCAAGAAACGGCGGTTTTTGAATCGAGGGAAATCATTCCTCTAACAGACTGGCTACCAACGCATTACAAATATCGATTTTTCATATCTCAAAAGAATGAAACCACGATGAAAGAAAATCAAAATAAGAGAATAAATTCGACATCGACTAATCAGTCAATCCTTTATTGTAAAGTTTATTCGCAGTTATTGGTGTCCGATAAACAAATGAATGAAAGTCCTGCAAGCCTTGATTTATCGGCACTATAGTCACGTATAGCCAATAGGGGCTTACTTTTTGTTTCAAAT
>CAJPPF010000138.1 GCA_905372445.1 uncultured Prevotella sp.
GTTTTATATAGTTCCCGGCAACGGCATACTGCTTACCTCCATGCCGGGAACTATCGTAAGATTTGAAAAAACTATGTCATTTAGAAGTTTGCACTTGCCTTGTCCCAGAATAGACGGGTTGCCATCTTGTCCGGACCGCCCAGAGCGGGAATACCTGTATTGTCAACATCCTGCTTGGTCGCAATATCCTGTGTGCCCGGGAATGGAAGACGACGCATGATGTCCCCAGGAATCAGACTGCCGTCAGCCTCATCAATATTCAGAACATCCAATTTACGTGGATAGCCTGTACGACGGAGGTCATGCCATGCCTCGAAACCATTTGGATAGGTTGCGATATACTTCTGTGTGATAATCTTCTCAAGCTTTGTCTCCTGAGAATCACCGTCATTCCATTTCACACCGATAGTGATTGGACTCGCAGCATCAGGTGTGTCACCTGTAGGATCCTTGTAAACGTATGCTACAGGATTCTCCTGTGCCATGTATGTATTGATCCATGCGTCATACCAGTTCACACCAGATGTGCCGTCAGGAGCAGTACCGTCCTTTGACTTCAACTCCGGATCCTCGCAGTTACCATGACGGATACCTTCCTCATAGAAATGCTGTACTGTACCACCCATTTTCCAGCCTCGGAGTGCACCTTCAGCACGGAGGAAGCAAACCTCTGCATACTTCATGATCTGTAGAGGTGCACTGCTGAAGTACTGTGCGTTCAGCTTACTGAAGGCGATATACTGGTTTTCATCGTAACCCTGACCTTCGCCCGGATGTGTACCTGTACGGACACCACAGATACGGGTACCTGTTGCGGTAATCTCACCGGTCTTGGAGTTTACGATATGGTTAGAGTTCTTTTGGAAGAGATACTTCAACCAAGGATGGTCAAAGGACTTCAGAATGATTTCCATTGTCGCGCTCATGCGGGCATCGCCCCAGTTCTCAACACCTGTCAATGGGTGAGGGAAGCCAAACACGCCCGGACGGATAGAAACCTCCTGCGCCTCACTCTCGATTACACCATCGGCAACAGCCTCCTCTGCCAGCTTCTGTGCACGATCAGGATCGCTCTTTACCATGTGCATAGCAAGACGGAGCTTAAGAGAGTTGGCAAAGCGTGCCCAGTTCTTCAGTGTACCATCAGCAACGCCACCCTCATCCATTACGAGGAAACGGGTCTTGAACTCATTGATAAGCTTCTGCTTATAAGCATCTGGCTTCTGGTCAAAATAGTGGAAGCAGACGATTGCTGTGTCAAGGTTCATGATAACATCATCGTAGACATCCTCCACCTTATTATATGTATAAGGACCTACCTGGAGATTGGTCTTCAACTCTCGGTAAGGCATAGGACCGTAAACATCAGCCACTTCAACAGCCTGGAAATTGAATAGAGTCAGGTAAGCTGCCTTCATCTCAGGGATTGCATTAACCTTTGGATGGTTCAGGATTGGCACCATAGCGCTCTTCATCTCAGTGAATGAGCCCCATGCACCACCGTAACACTTCTGATTGATAGCGTATGACGATGCAATACGAATCTTGGAATATGGGAAGAAGGTGTGAGGAATAACCGTATATTCTGCATAGTTGTCGACACCAAGAGAGTACTGGTACTGATAAGCGTGTGGACCTGGATGCTCACCTCTCTTACCACCACGCATGGAGAACTGACCACCTACACCGACATCAAGAAGATCCTGCATAGCTGAAATTGCCTCGCCGGCAGCTGTAGCGTCAGTAGCCGTACGATAAGGAATACTGTCTACAGCACTACGTTCGGTCACTTTCTCAACGTTCTTGGTCGTTGAGTTGAACTCATCACCCGGATTGTCATAGTCGAGACAGGACTGGAGTCCCAATGCCGGCAATGCCATCGCCATGAGTACGATTATATGTTTACTTTTCATTGCTTTATTTCTTTAGATTGTTAATTATTGAAGTTCCGGTTATATTGGAGATGGAGAAGATGAAAGACAACAGACTGACAGAGTCCCTGACATTTAGCGTCCTCTCCTCCATAAACTTTAATTCACTGCGCTTACTTAGTTTAGAAGTTTGCTTTCAGTGAGAAACCGAATGAGCGTGAAGATGGCATATTGAAACTCTCAAACGCTCCAAGACCATTCTGTGTAGAGAGTGATACGTCCGGGTCTGTCGGTGCATCTTTATAGATGAAGAACAGGTTACGGGCGATGAATGAGAATGTCAGGTTGCGGTTCATACCGAACACGTCACGGAAGGTGTAACCCAATGAAAGCTCACGCAGACGGAAATTGGTTCCGTTGTAGAGATATGTTGATGGGTTGCTTGACGCGCCGAGTGCCTGATAGTAAGCCTGAACAGGAACAATGCGTCCACTGCCGTCGTTGAGCACCATACCGGGAACATTGCCATAGTCCTTGGCAATGATACCGTTTCTCTCAGCATACATACGTGCCTGTGCTGTGCGCTCTGAAGCGCCGATATAGTCAAGGTAAGCCTCTGTAAGAGAGAGTACCTTACCGCCGATACGACCGTTGATGAGGAATGAGAGCTGGAAGTCTTTGTAATTGAAGGTATTGGTCCAACCCATCTGCCACTTCGAGTTCATGTTACCAAGGAAACGGTCGTTGGAACCGGTATTATCAAATTTAGGCTCACCCTTTGCAGTCAGGACAATATGACCGTTGGCATCGCGCATGAAGTCGCCTGCATAGATGTCACCGATAGAACCACCCTTCTGATAGATGACCTTTGCCTCACCTACTACTTGCTGATACTTACGTGGTGTGCCATCCTTGTCGTAACCGGTCTCAAGAATCTTGTTGTCGTTGTAAGAGATATTGTAAGAGGTACGCCAGCGGAGGTTCTTGCCAAACTTGAAGTCGTAACCAACGGTAGCCTCGAAACCAGTATTACGAACCTTTGCAGAGTTCAGCAACTCTGTGTTGTCACCGAGAGAGCCCAACTCCATGTAAAGGTTCTTCACTACAGTATTATAGAAAGTGAAGTCGAAGCTAAGACAGTTGTTGAAGAACAATGCCTCTATACCGGTCTCGAATGATCCTGTCTCTTCAGGAACCGGAGAGAAGTCAATGTACTTATTGCCAGAGAGTGCACCTGTCTGGAGGTTACGGTTCATGGCGCCGTATGCCTTGTTAGGAATAGAGTTACCTACCGAAGAGTAAGAGACGCGATACTTCAGGAAGTTGAACCAGTCAGGCATTTTGACCAACTGGCTTACGATAGCGTTGGCACCGACACCGAAGTAACCGTAGTTATCGGTATTGATCTTACCGCGCTGCTTGAAGTAGCGGAACGGACGGTACCAGTCACGACGGTAAGAAGCATCAAAGTAAATTGTCTCCTTCCAACCCAGCTGTGCTGTGAAGAGATAAGAGCGGTCCCAGTTTGAACTCTTCGAATTGCTGGTTACACCGTAGCCACCTGCGCTTGTATCAAAGTAGTTGACCATTGTGGGCAGCTTGCGCATAAGACGGTCGTAGTAAGTAGCAACGGCATCTGTACCCTTATACTCACCCTTGACAGTGTGACCTACGAAACCTGCTGTAGCAGATACTGAATAGTCGCCGAAAGTATTGTTGTAAGACAAGAGGTAGTCGGTATATAGCTCTGTTGTCTTCTCGTTTGAATCCCAGAAACGGCCGTAGTCATCCATTGTATCCGGAATGAATGTCGTAGCGTAACGTAATGTACGGTTCTTGTAGCGCAACTGGCTGTAGTTGACACGTGCCTGAAAGGTCAGACCGTCATAAATATCAATATTTGCCTGCAAAGTTCCGAAGAGGCGGCTCTCATCCTGCTGAGTGTTTACCATGTTCAGCAGCCAGTATGGGTTGTTGTTAGGATGAGAGAGGAATGCCCACTCCTGCTGAGGACCTTTCAGGGTTGTACGTTCACCTGATGTCCATATGAAACTGGAGCCAACGAGCTTGTAGTAAGAACCGGCATTAGAAAGCCACTTGCCCTCTGCATTCATATAATGGTCACGATAGTAATCCATGTCAATGTTCTGAGGAGTAGTATATAGGTGGTAAAGCGGATTACCGATTGTACCACCACCCGGACGGTTCTTTGTCTTTGACTCTGTATAGTTCATTGAAGCATCAATGTGGAGACGTTTGAAGAAGTTGTAAGTCTGGCGGAAACTGATAGAATTACGGTTGTATGAGTTGTTGCGCATCATACCCGTTGCGTGGCTGTTTGCCAGAGAAATGTATGTACGTGAAATATCTGTACCACTGGAAAGTGAAATAGAGTTATTGGTTGTCACACCTGTACGGAAGAATTTGTCTACATTGTCAACTGCCTTGTTGCGGAGATAAACGTTGTGGCGGCGTGCCATGATCGGGTTATTATCGGCATCAAGACCGATCTGTTCTTCCGGATAGCCAATCCAACGATCTTCCAATGGAGAACGCACAACGAGGTTGTCGCTTGAACGGTCAGCTATCTTACCTCCCCAGTTGTTCAGCGACAATGCACCTGTTGCTGCGTCAACTGTTGAACCGTAGATTTTCTGAATCTTCGGGGTGAGTAATGGGCTGTCGAAAGTGATGTTTGAAGTAACATTGATGTCAACTTTACCCTCACGACCCTTCTTGGTTGTGATCATGACAACGCCGTTTGCAGCACGTGAACCGTAGAGCGCAGCAGCGTTGGCTCCCTTGAGGATATTGATTGACTCAATATCGTCAGGGTTGATCAATGACAACGGATCAGAGCCCTCAGACACGCCTTCAGAGCCGAAACCTTCGCCGTGCATGTCCCGCTGGGCACGGGTACCATTACTCATAGGCACACCGTCAACAACAATCAGCGGAGAACTGTTACCAAGGATGGAACGGTTACCACGGAGAATGATTTTTGAAGCACCACCTGCACCACCTGCACTTGGCGTAACCGTGATACCTGCAACCTTACCCTCTAGTGAGTTCGCAGCATTAGGATCCTGCACCTTCATGAGGTCCTCTGCCTTTACCTTCTGGGTTGCGTATGTCAGCGACTTCTCCTTACGCATAATACCCATAGCGGTCACCACGACCTCGTTCATGGTATTTGCCTCTTCCTTCAGTATGACATCAATAGTGCTCTTGCCACTGACAAGAATAGTCTGTGAAGTATAACCGATGTACGAGAAGACGAGCTTCGCGTTCGACGTGGTATTGATGGTGAAGTTACCGTCAATATCGGTCACTGCTGCGTTGGTTGTACCCTCTACGAGGACGGTAGCACCAATCAGCGGTTCGCCGGTTGAGTCAACGACACGACCGGTCACTTTGTGATTGCCATTCTGCTGTACAGCCTGCACCGCAGCAACATTGGCGTTTGTACCTGCGTAGACGGCTGTTGGTGCAAATGCCAATGAAAGGGCAAAAGCAGCTGAGAAATACAGATGCTTCTGATTTGTTTCCTCAAAAGAAAAGATTTTCATTAGGTTTAGATTTTTTACATTTTATTTGTTACTATTATTAAAGTTCGGGTCAGATGCAGGCTACGTATTTTTGTCTGAACGTCAGATTCACAAAAGCTGCATATTCAATTTATGGGGGCAAAGGTATTAAAATAAATTCAATAAACGCTCCTCTCGTTGTTAAATATTATTAATCACACGTTTTAATAAATTTGACATTTACAGTAATTATCCAGCAATATGTGCATTACAATTCTTCAAATCCCCCATAAGGATTAAAGGGCATTAAGTAATGATTAAAAAATAACTTGGTACATTTTCGGAGCCGAGGCATCGGTCTTGA
>CAJPPF010000139.1 GCA_905372445.1 uncultured Prevotella sp.
CACAGAGGAAGGTAGACACTGCAAACATAGTAACTACAGGTTTTATTCTACTTGATTCATCGCTATAATTTGTTTACCGGATACCAATAGTTAGGAATCTATTGACCTATTTCCTATATAAACAGTATAGACCACTCGTTTTTATTCTGCTGGTGTAGAAGGGGTTTTATATATGTTTTGGCTTAAGGAAGGCTCATTCCGAACCGGTGTATAAAGTCAATATCGAGTGTAACAAAATAAGAGAGGTATATCAACAGCTTGATACACCTCTCTCCTTTTTTACGAAATTCTATTTGATTATACTTTTTTCAGTACAAGCTTATTTCTGAGCTTCGCCATTCGCCTCTACAGGCCAGTAGATATTCTGATATAGGTTAGAATTTTCTGCCATGCCATCAGGTGAGCAGAGCTGCATTTCCTGATAAGAGAACGGATACAGGTAGTGAGCCTGATAGAAGGTATAACCATTATAGAGAATATTATTATTCTTCTGAATCTGATAAGGACGGATATACGTTGAAAGATCCTTAGCTGACATCGTAGCCGTGGCGCCACCATCAGCAACAATCAGACTGACACCCTTGTCATTGACGAATGAAGGATTCTGATAAGTCTGATCCCAGAAGTTGATACCCTCAACCTGATAGTTCTTCACCTGATCCAAAGCAGCCCAACGAACCAAATCATCATTACGCAGACCTTCACCGGCAAACTCGCTGCGACGCTCGCGACGGATAGAATAAAGCGTGGCATCAACAGCCTTACCTGCAGAGAACGTAGCCCAGTCGTAAGAAGCACGATTTACATCAGCTTCCTTGGTCATATCAGTAGCATTGATGGTTGTTGAGATTGGAACAGTAATACCAGCACGTGTGCGTAAAGAAGTCCAGTAACTGGTCGCAGTTGCGTCCAATGAACCGGTACGGAGATAAGAAGCCTCAATATAGTTGAGCATCGCTTCCTCTACACGGATAATAATCTGACCATTAATATCTGAGAAAGTCTGACCTGACTGCATCGCCGGATCGTAGCTGTAGAACTTACGCTGGCGATAACCGGTAACATCCCGATATGCCTGGTCGGTTGCAAAGAGAGCGGCAACATTAAACTTAATCTTGTCAACAGGTGTAGAACCTGCAGGCAAACCCTGGTTGGCAAGATCAATGCTCTTTTGGTCTATAGCCAGAATATCAGACTCGCCGAAAACAAAGAGTTGCAGACGCTCGTCACGGTCCTGCTTAACTAAATCGATAGTGGTATCACCATGATAACCTGAACTGGCGGCATAGATTGGCAAACCGTTCTTCATGAGGAATGACTCTACGAGACCACGTGTCCAACCGGTTGAGGCACCAGCACGAAGTTTGTTTGATGTGAGGTGAGAAATGTTGATGTCTGAATTGAACTGACGCCACAACAATACTTCTGGGAACTTTGACAGGTCTGGGCTGGCAAACATATCGTAGTATGAGTTCCATCCATTGTACTGCCCAATGCCACTTGGATTTATTACATGGCTGTTCTTAGTTGACAATGGCACAGCATCGCACACTTTCTTAGCCGCGTCAATAGCCTGATCAAGGAAGTAGTTTACCTCTTCTTCTTGATTGATGGTGAAACTCTTATTCCATTCCTTGTCTTTGCCCGGCCAGTTAGCATCTCCCGGTACACGACCGGTACCTCTGTGATACTTCTCAAAAGTTGCTTCGTAAAGCGCCATTCTTGACTTCATTGCCAAGGCTGCATACTTGTTGATGCGCACCTTATTGGCGAAATTCACCTGCAGTCTCTCAATCGCCTTGTCCATATCAGAAAGAATCTGGCGGGCAACAAGGTTACGAGGCTGTCGCTTGCTGGCTTCAACAAGGTCATTATTGATATTAAGCTCTGTCAACATGATAGGGAAGTCGCCATACGCCTTGAGCTTATAAAAGTAGAGCATTGCTCTGATGAAATAAGCCTCACCCATATATTGCTTGATAAGCTCAGCAGAACCAGATACGGCACCTTTGGCTATCTTCTCTTCACTCTCATTGATAAACTTATTGACATTACGGATACTGTTCATACCGATGCCACCAGATGTAGGAACCTTCCACTGATCCTGTAAGAACATCGAAGAGTTTCCTCTTCTTGCAGCTTGGTTGTCGGTTCCGTCATCAAAAGTAGCTACACCTGCCCACCATCCGCTGTTGTTAGGGAAAATGGAAGTATAGTAAGTTATGGGGAATGTCCCCAACTGATCAGCTGTTATATAATAAGAATCAGGAGAAATCTGATCGAGTGGCGGTCTGTCGAGAAAATCGCTACACGACGTCATTGTCATGCCTAAACAAAGAACAGACAGTCCTCCCTTCAATATATTTTCTATGATATGTTTCATAATTGCTACGAATTAAAAATTAAGATTTAAACCGAAAGAGATAGCTCTCTGAAGTGGATAGAGCTTACCTGGGCCCCAATCACCACCAGTAGCTTCAGGGTCAAAGATCTTGTTCATTTTGGTAAAAGTGCACAGGTTTTCTGCCGAGAAGTAGACACGTATTCTGTTTGCTCCGATTCTATTGGACAGCGAAGCTGGCAGCGTGTAACCCAATTGTATGTTCTTAATACGCATGTAAGCTGCGTTCTGCAGATAACGGTCACTCGTATAGAAGTTCTTGGAACCCTGATCGAATAGAGGACGTGGATAGAAGCCATTGGGATTAGGACCGAAGTTGGTGTCTGTTGCCGGACGCCAGTAGTCCAGGTGATCTTTAAATGCCGCACTATGCCACATACCAGTATTTGCACCTATGCTGTAAGCTGAATTATCCCAGAAGTCACGCTTGCCGACACCTTGCATGAAAATGAGGAAATCGAATCCGTTCCATGCCGCATCCAATGTGATACCGAAACGGTAACGTGGTAATGCGTTGCCAATCTTGCGCAAGTCGCCCATGTCGTCATAAGTGTTCTTACCGCTGTTAACTTTCTTATCGCCGTTCAAATCTTTATACATCACGTCTCCGGCTGCCCAGTTTGAGCCCCATGACGGCTTGTTGTTTTTCAGCCATTCGTTCATTTGCTCGTCTGTCTGTGCGATACCCTCTACTTCGTATCCGTAGATATCGCCCATGCGCTTGCCTTCACACCATTGTGAAAGCAGACGGTTCGGGTTATAGTAACGCATAATAGTCTGGTAGTCGTCAGAAAGAACAAGCTTGACGCCATAGCTTACCTGACCGATTTTGTCGCGCCATCTGACTTCCAAGTCCCAACCATTGGAACGCATATCACTATTGTTCTCTGCCGGCTGTGTAGCACCTAAGATTGAAGGCTTAACAGGTGCAGGACCAACCATATCCTTGGTTATACGAACGAAGTAGTCGAAAGTTCCCTGCAGTTTGTTGTTGAACAACCCGAAGTCAAGACCAAAGTTCCAAGAACGAACACTCTCCCAAGTCAGGTTTGGCGAAACAAGCCCTGGCACATTGGAGATATTTGAACGCTCACCATTCACAAGCCAAGAAGAAGCAGACGGGCTTGCCGGTTGGCTCAAGAACCAGGGATAAAGAGCTTTGATATTGGTGTTACCCAACGCACCGTATGTAGCACGGAGCTTGAGGGTATTTACAGTCTTTGTCAAAGACTCGAAAAACTTTTCATTGGCAATGTTCCAGCCGAGAGCAAGTGAAGGGAATGTGCCCCATGTCTTGTCGCCGATGAATCGTGAAGAGCCATCACGACGGATAGAGAACTCTACCAAATAGCGTGAGTCGTATGCATAATTGATACGCCCGAAAACACCCATTGTGGCCCACTGCGTGTTAGAGAAGCCGGGTCTCACATCCTTATGAGTAGCATTGTTTAATGTCGGAACATTCGGAGTAATCAAGTCGGCACGTGTCACGCCGAGATAGGTGTAACGGTTAGACTCCATATCCAGACCTGCCAGAAATTTTAAGTCGTGCTTGTCATTCAGCGTGAAGGCATATTCCGTGAAGAAACGACCATTATAATAATTGTTCTTTGACATGCGCTCACCTACATTTGACTTACCGGCGGCATAATCACCACTCCATGGTGCAGGTGTTGGGGTCTCATTCGGATCATGGTAGTAAATAGGTAACACATCCCAATGGTTGTGATAGTTGACGGTGTTGTAGTTACCTTCCAGACGGATCTTCCAACCCTCGAGTGGTCTGAACTCAAGAGCCAGCTGCTGATAGAGCTTATCTTCCTGCGTGTTGTCAAGACCACCATTCTCCATCTGAAGAATCTCATTACCATGCACATAATGTCCGTGTGGGTCATAGATAGGGTTGGTAGGCCAGCGACGGGCAATATTATGGAAGAAAAGACCGGTCATGTAAGACGGGCGGCTATAGTCCTCACGTACCCATTTCGTGTTATAGGTAACTGTGAACCAGTCTTGCAGTCTTGCAGTCACCTTACCGGAGAAGTTGTAACGTGTGAGCTTGTCCTTTCCATGGCGAATGAGACCGCGCTGGTCAAGAACAGCACTACTAAGATAATAGTTCACATTGCCTCCACCGCCGCTGAGGGCAATATTATGCTCACTGGACGGAACTCCGGTCTTATACATCTCCTTGAACCAGTCGGTATTGGCCCAAGAACCTGTGTACATACTCCAAGGTTCATTGGCAGAGTAACCTGACCATGTGGTAGTCGCCTCGTCACCTGGTTTCGGAGTGCCGTTTATATTGTTCTTGATCTTCTCCAGTATCTCCGCATTGAAAGGAGCAGGCGTTCCGCTATTGGCTGCAGCATCATTCCAATAGCGTGCAAAATCGTATGAGTTGGGCATCTCAGGAATCTGCGTAGCCGTAGAGAAGCGCAGGTTGCCGTTATATGATACGTTCATGCGTGAGTCTTTTCCGCTTTTTGTGGTAACGAGAATTACACCAAATGCAGCGCGTGAACCGTAAATAGCACTTGAAGAAGCATCCTTCAATACAGAGATACTCTCAATATCATTCGGCGAAATTGAATACAGGTCACCTTCAGAACCGTCGATGAGGACAAGAGGCGAAGCATTTGAACCGGCACCGATAGTACCGATACCACGAATGTTCATGCCCATGCGACTGTTGAGTGAGCCACCCGAGTTGCCGACATTGAAGTTCAGACCGGGCACTTCACCCTGCAACGCTTGTGCAACGCTCGTTACCGGACGTGACTCAAGAGTCTTAGAGCTCACGACTGATACTGCACCGGTAAGATTAATCTTCTTTTGACTACCATAGCCCACTACCACGACGTCTTCCAGCATTTCAGAATCCTCTGTCAAACGGACTGTCAGTCCTTGTCCGTTCCAAACAATCTGCTGGGTTTTGTAGCCAACATACGTCACCGTGAGGGTTGTTCCGGGACGAATGCCGGACAGTTCGAAATTACCGTCCAAATCGCTGATAGTCCCTTTCTTCTGACCATCGACGACTGTTGTCACGGATGCACCGATAATCGGTTCCCCTTTCGAATCTAAAACTACACCCTTGCATGTAGCTTGTTGTTGTACTGTCGCCACTGCCGCTACATTCTCTGTACCGGCATATGACAATCCGGCAGAGGACAGAGCCAATGTCAGGAGCATCATTTTCATTTTTGTTGTCAAGTACATAATAAATTAAGTTGGTTATTATTTTTTAATTATTTAAAGCTGTGCAAAATTAATAT
>CAJPPF010000140.1 GCA_905372445.1 uncultured Prevotella sp.
TGCGGAAATAGCTCAGTTGGTAGAGCACAACCTTGCCAAGGTTGGGGTCGCGGGTCCGAGTCCCGTTTTCCGCTCAAATGTTCTGATTACGAAAGCGCAAGTTTTCATTTTGCCCAGGTGGCGGAATTGGTAGACGCGTACGTTTCAGGTGCGTGTGCCGTGAGGCGTGCAGGTTCGAGTCCTGTTCTGGGCACATCGGAACATTAATGTTGGAGAGGTGGCGGAATTGGTAGACGCGCTACTTTGAGGGGGTAGTGTCAATCGTGACGTGGGAGTTCGAGTCTCCTCCTCTTCACCATTAGATTGTTGATTAGTGTAAGTAAATTGATTTGCAGAATCAACACTTTTTGTTTGCGGAAATAGCTCAGTTGGTAGAGCACAACCTTGCCAAGGTTGGGGTCGCGGGTCCGAGTCCCGTTTTCCGCTCCTTTCGGAAAACATACATCACTTACTTATTCAGTTATAATATGAATCTATATATAAGATATTTTGATTTTGAAACACTTGTGTATAGTGTTGAAGAGGCATTATATTTTCTTGCTTCTCTGCCTGAGATTTCAATGACACCAGAGCTTGAGGCTGATATTCGTGATTACGTTGCAAGTGATATTTTCTATCCTAAGCGTTATAAAGTACGTCAACGTGCTTATTTCATCATCATAAAGACTACTGCAGAGACAATGCTTGACTTTAAGCAGAAGAAGGCGCTTAATCCTGTTAAGGGTGATTCCGTACAGGCAAAGAAAAGCGCAGTAGCATCTATTGTCATGATGTTGGGCGAGATTCGTGAGGGATGGTATGACGGGCAGCTTGATTTCAAGAGAGTAGTGATGATTCCTCAGACAGGTAAATTTGAATACAAGGACACTCATGTAGAATATCAATGCAAGGCGATGTCTGGACAAGACTGCTACGATAGAATCATCGATTATCTGCGTACTCGTGTTGACGGTCGTTCGCAATTTCCTTCTGCAAAGGGAAAGAACTTCAATTTTACGTATCTTGGTAAGTGGAAATAAAGTTATGTTATGAATAAGGTGATGTTGATAGGTAATGTAGGTAAAGAACCGGAAGTTCGTTACTATGATCAGGATCAGGCTGTTGCTCAGATTGTGCTTGCAACAACCGAACGCGGCTACACGCTTCAGAACGGTACCAAGGTTCCTGAACATACCGACTGGCATACTGTTATCTTGTATCGCGGCTTAGCAAAGATTATTGAGCGTTATGTGCACAAAGGTGACAAAATCTATGTAGAAGGTCGTCTTCGCTATCGTAGTTATGACGATTCACGCGGTGTGAAGAAATACGTCACGGAGATTCTTGCCGAAAATATGGAGTTGCTTTCTCCAAAGCCTGCTGCAACGCAACAGTCAGCATCGCCGTCTTCTTCTGTTCAGCCGGCAGCTGCTGCTGACAACGATGAGATTCCTTTTTAGTTCATAAAAAACAATAGAATTACGACTTGGACTTATCACCCTTATATAATGCTTTCTCAGAAGTGGTAATCACCGCTCCGACTTTTGGTGTGGTCATTACAATTATTCTTACTTGTTTTCTCTTAGTTGTTTCCGCCCTTGCAAGTGGTTCGGAGATAGCGTTCTTTAGTCTGTCGCCAACAGATCTGTCGCGTTTGAATCCTGAACGTGATGATAGAGATAAGAAAATCGAATTAATGCGTGAGGACAGTGAGCGTACTCTTGCTACTATACTCATAGTAAATAACCTGGTTAATGTTACCATTATCATGCTCTGTAATTATATTTTTAGAGCAATTGTTTCTTTTGGTAATTCATTCTGGTTGGAGTTCTTGTGTGTCACTGTACTGCTTACGTTCATTCTTCTGCTTTTCGGCGAGGTTATTCCGAAGGTATATGCACGACAATCATCGTTGGCTTTCTGCAGATTCTGTATTGATGGACTCTTTTTCGCCCGTAGACTCGTATGGCCGGTGGCATATATACTGTTGCATAGCGGTACTGTTGCAGAGAAGGTGATTCGACATGACAGTCATGTACTTAGTGTAGATGAACTGGAGCAAGCGCTTGAACTGACAGATAAGGACACTATACGCGAGGAGCAGAAAATGCTTCAGGGTATAATTCGTTTTGGTGATGAGACTACAAAAGATGTTATGACGATTCGGCAGGATATAATCGATGTTGATATAAGTGCCAGTTTTGAAGATGTATTAAAGTTGATTGTTGATAACAACTATAGTCGTATCCCTGTTTCGCAAGGCAATACTGACAATATTCGCGGTGTACTGTATATAAAGGACCTCCTTCCTTATCTCTCGCAGAAAAGCAATTTTCGTTGGCAGAGTCTTATTCGCTCTCCATATTTCGTTCCTGAGACAAAGAAGATAGGCGACTTGCTTCGTGAATTTCAGGCAAACAAGGTACATATTGCTATCGTTGTCGACGAATTTGGGGGTACAAGCGGTTTGATAACCCTTGAGGATATTCTTGAAGAAATCGTCGGTGAAATAAACGATGAGTACGATGAAGAGGAAAAACCTTACACCAAACTGAATTTCAATACATATCTCTTTGAGGGCAAGACTCTCGTAAGCGATTTCTGTAAGGTACTGAATGTAGATGACGAAGAGTTTGGTGATATTGATGGCGATGCAGATACTCTTGCAGGAATACTTCTCGAGCTGAAAGGGGATTTCATGACGCTTGATGAGAAGATTGATTATAAGAATTACACCTTCGAGGTTGTAGAAATAGATGGTCGTAGGATATCAAAGGTGAAAGTTATTATTCATAGAAAATAACAGAATATAGAAAGCTTGTATCTATCACAGACGCAAGCTTTACTCCGCCAGTCTTTCGTTGTTAATAAGTCATTAAATTCCGCATTATCCATGTATAGTTGAGAAAAGGCAGAAATCCAAAAAAAAACGTAACGCGGTCTGTTGACCGATATAGGCTTATACGATACCCTGTGCCATCATAGCTTTTGCAACCTTCATAAATCCTGCGATATTTGCACCTTTTATGCAGTTGATGTATCCATCGGCTTCTGTTCCATACTTCACGCAATTCTCATGAATGTCGTTCATTATGCTGTGAAGTTTGGCGTCAACTTCAGATGCAGACCAACGCAGACGTTATGAGTTCTGACTCATCTCAAGACCGGAAACTGAAACTCCACCGGCGTTTGCAGCCTTTCCAAGAGAGTATAAAATCTTTGCATCTTGGAACACTTTGATAGCTTCTGGGGTCGTAGGCATATTTGCGTCTTCTGATACTGCGAATACTCCGTTCTCGACAAGTGCTTTTGCCGCTTCTTCATTTATTTCATTCTGTGTAGCAGAAGGTAGAGCTATGTCGCACTCTTTTTCAAACCAAGGCTTTGCTCCTGCTACATATTTTGCTGTAGGATATTCCTCTATATACTCTTTTATCCTGCCACGCTCTACATTTTTAAGCTCCATTATATAGTCAAGTTTTGCGCGGTCAATGCCGTCGGGATCATATATGTAACCGTCAGAATCGGAAACAGTCATTGGTATTGCACCAAGCTGTATCAGATTCTCACACGTGGATTGTGCTACATTTCCTGCACCGGAAATCAGTACTTTCTTACCTTTTATGTCTATGCCTCGTGTAGCAAGCATATTAACGAGGAAATAAACGTTTCCATAGCCTGTTGCCTCTGGTCGAATAAGTGAACCTCCAAATTCAATCCCCTTACCTGTCAGCATTCCGGTGAACTGATGTGTTAGTTTCTTATACATGCCAAACATATATCCGACCTCGCGTCCACCAACACCAATGTCACCTGCCGGTACATCCTCGTCGGCTCCTACGTGTCGATAAAGTTTAGTCATGAATGCCTGACAGAATCGCATTACTTCTGCATTTGATTTGCCGCGTGTAGAAAAGTCGGAGCCTCCCTTGGCGCCGCCCATAGGTAATATGGTGAGAGAATTCTTAAAAGTCTGTTCGAAAGCAAAGAATTTTAGGATTCCAAGATTCACGGAATTGTGAAATCTAAGACCACCTTTATAAGGACCGATACAATTGTTATGCTGAACACGATAGCCCATGTTGGTCTGGACATTTCCTCTGTCATCTACCCAAGTCACACGGAACTCTATGACACGATCTGGAATGCAAAGACGTTCAATGAGGTTGACTTTTTCAAATTCCGGGTGTTTGTTGTATTCTTCCTCAATTGTTGGAAGAACTTGACTTACTGCCTGAATGTACTCTGTCTAATTTGGAAATCTCAGCTTTAGAGTCTCGATAACTTTAATAGCTTTCATTGCTCTTTTGTATTTTAAAGTGATTATACTTTCTTTAAATATGATACAAATATAGCAATTAATGAACGATTCTGAAAGTGTTTTTATGTGAAAATATTACAATTGGTAAGATTGTTTTGCTAAATCAATTTAAAATGGTTGTTTTCATGCTGTTTTATTGCCTAAATGTTGTAACAAAAGAGTTGCTGATTATGCGTTCTTTATGATGTCGGACATTACAAGTCCTGCCAAAGTGAAACCGAAGATTCCGGTTATATGTGAGAGCGAACCATTTATCTGCGCTTTTTTTGTGCCCATTTCTTGTTCCGTGAGTCTTTGATCGTCAGGAGCATCGTAGGTCGCAGTGTCAGTGGTTCTCTCATCACTTATCAGTTTTTCCTTTGTGCATATGTATGCTTCTGTACCGCATGTGTGACTTGCACCTTTATTCTCCATTGGCAGTTCATTACTATATACACAGATGAATTTCTTTGCAGGTTTGAGTTTTTTCTGGCGCATTCTTTTACGTAGAGCGGCACCTAAAGTGTCATTTCGTACATTCCAAAACTCAGCAGTTGTCACTTTTGTTGGATCAAATCTTAATGCAGCACCCATTGATGAAAATAGTGTGAGCGAAGGTATGCTTGTCGCGTGCATGATGAGATGAATCTTTTCTTTGAGTGAGTCGATTGCATCGATTGCATAATCATACTGCTCAAGGTTGAATGATTTTGCAGTATCATTGTTGTATATAATCTGCAGTGCCTTGATATCTGCATTTGGATTAATTTCAAGCAGTCGCTCTTTT
This sequence comes from uncultured Prevotella sp., assembly GCA_905372445.1. Lineage (GTDB taxonomy): Bacteria > Bacteroidota > Bacteroidia > Bacteroidales > Bacteroidaceae > Prevotella. Next base: position 5,067 of record CAJPPF010000140.1, read on the forward strand.
AATGCTTCTACTTTTACCTGTCCTATGGTTTTAGTTGTTGCCATAAGTTGACGGTTGCAGTTGGTTATACATATACGATCGCTGTCGACAATTGTCAACTGTCGTATTCCATTGCGGATAAGACTCTCTGCACACCACGAGCCAACTCCCCCAACACCGAAGATAATTACTTTTTTTGTGGCAAGTACTGCCATTATATCTGTTCCAAGGAGCAGTTCTGATCTGTTTAGTATTCCTTTTTCTATTCCTGACATAATTATCTATTTCTTTTGCAAAGGTACTACTTTTTTCTTTGTTTTCGATGTTGTGGTACATGTTTCTATTTGATTCTTGATAATCCTTAAATCCAAATTGGTCAATAGAGCGCGTGCGTTTTTATTTTCAACGAACAAAACTTTCCTAACTGCTTTCGCCTGATTGAGGAGCAGATTGTCAGGACGGAACGTGAGATGAATCACGCCTCTTCGGTTAGAGAACTGATGAACTGATTTAGGGATAATAAAGAAAAACATCGCTTAGAGTTCAAAAGATATATATAATAAATAAGGTATGTAAGTTACTGTGTTATATCCGGTGTATAGTCATTC
>CAJPPF010000141.1 GCA_905372445.1 uncultured Prevotella sp.
CGACATCTGCGCTGCCATTACATCTCGACGTAGCCCGCTACGCCTTCGATGAAACACCAGCACATCTGCTCAACAATCGAACAAAATCAGCCAAGGACTCTAATGAACCGATTTTAGGTTAAAAATACACTTATTATTACATTTTATTGTCATTCTCTTGTCAGTTGGTAATTTTTTTCCTACTTTTGTCTTATAATTATAAAAAACAATGCAAGATGATGAAAAAAAGTTTTTTATTATTGGCAGTAATGTTATGTTGCGCCACACAGGAGATTTTTGCTCAATTGCCGGCTGTAGTGCTTAATACAATTGAAGGGAAAGCGGTGAAGACGGATACACTTTCAAACGACGGAAAACCGTTTATCATTGACTTTTTCGCCACGTGGTGTCATCCCTGCAACCGCGAACTGAATGCTATCAGCGAGGTTTACGACGACTGGCAGGAAGAGACAGGCGTGAAGCTCTACGCCGTTTCTATTGATCAGGCGCAGAACGTTAACAAGGTTAAGCCTTTGGTCGACGAGAACGGATGGACGTATGAGGTGCTGCTCGACCCTAATTCCGATTTCAAACGTGCTCTGGGAGTGCAGATGATACCGTTTGTACTTGTGTGCGATGGCGACGGTCGCATTGTATATAAGCACAACGGCTATGCCGAAGGTGCCGAAAACGAAATCATCGAACAGGTTAGAAAGCTTGTCAAGCCTTAACATATCGGCTTTCCACCTGCCCATGAAGGTTTCTTTACACTTGTCGGTATGACAGTTCAAAAAAGCCCGAGAGAGTGGAATGCCTTATACTATCCATACCTATTATATATGCATATATACAGAAAATGTGTCTTCGCTCTGTTTGCCATTGCTGTCTTGCCGTTGCAGGCTCAGACCTCCGACGACAAAGGTATCACAGTGAACGGAAGTGTACAGAGCGATGTGCTCATCGGACAGAGGGATGAAGCCATCGGAGCAGAGAAACCTGAAGAGTGGATGCTGACAAACACCTATGCCGATGTGAACGTGCAGAGCAAGCATCTTAATGCCGGAGCACGTTTGGCGTTCAACCGCTATCCGTTGCCGGGTTATGAAAGAGATTTCAAGGGATGGGGCGTGCCTTACTATTATCTGACTGGCAAATTGGGCAAGACGGAATTAACCCTCGGCAGTTTTTACGAGCAGTTCGGCTCCGGCTTCGTACTGCGTACATACGAGGAACGTAGTCTTGGCATCGACAGTCATATTCAGGGTGCACGCATTGTGAGTACTCCCGTTAATGGCGTTCGGATGAAAGCACTCACTGGCAGACAGCGCCGTTATTGGGATTATAATGATTCGTGGATGAGCGGTGCTGATATTGAACTAAACTTTGAGGCTTGGAGCCGGCGCATGCGTGAGGCAGGCTGGGTGGTGAGCCTCGGAGCCTCTGTGGTGAATAAATTCGAGAAAGAGGAGCATGACAACATACTCATCGACCAGGCTCACCGTCTGCGCCTCCCTGAGAAGGTCAACGCCTGCGATGTCCGTCTGCGTGTTCAGCGCGGGGCATGGAATGTGTTGGGCGAGTATGCGTGGAAAACGCATGACCCATCGTTCGACAACGGATATATATATCATCACGGAAGCGTGGCAATGCTGTCGGCATCCTATTCGCGCCGCGGACTGAGTCTGTTGGCACAGGCAAAACGTTCGGATGATATGCAGTGGCGCAGCCGCAGGTCGATGACAGGCATATCGTCGATGATAAATCACCTGCCGGCATTTACACAAGACCAGACATACTCTCTTGCGGCGATGTATCCATATGCCACACAAGGCAGTGGCGAGTGGGCATATCAGTTGCAGGCGGGCTATCGCTTGAAACCGAAGACCACACTCGGCGGACGCTATGGTACGTTCCTGAAGGTGAATTTCTCGTATGTGACAGGACTCGACAAGCGTCCTCACAGTCTGAAAGGCTACACGACACCTATGGGAAGCGACGGATATGCGGCGTCGTTCTGGGGACATAGTGGCGAGAAGTACTATCAGGACATCAACATTCAGGCGGAACGTCGCATAACAAAGGATTTCCGACTGAACCTGATGTATATGAACCAGAGCTACAACCAGTCGATAATAGAAGGTCACGGCGATATGATTCACTCAAATATCTTTGTAGCAGAAGGTCGTTATAATGTCAGTCGCCGACTGATATTGCGTGCCGAGGCACAGTATCTGGCAACCAAACAGGATAAGGGCGATTGGCTTTTCGGACTTGTAGAGGCATCATTAGGTCGGCATTTTATGTTGACCGTCAGCGACCAATATAACGCCGGTTCCACACATGAGCATTACTATAATGCACTGCTGACATCTACCTTTGGGGCGCATAGGCTCGCCGTGGGCTACGGTCGCACCCGTGCCGGTTTCAACTGCGCAGGCGGAGTGTGCCGCTATGTACCTGCCACAAAGGGTCTGAGCCTGTCTTACAACTATAATTTCTGATTATAAAACACCGCTATAACGTGATGAAAAGAAACAAGATACTGTTTTCTCTTCTCTTTGGAGTGGCATTCCTGCTGTCAGGCTGCGACGTCGAGGTAGACGAGAAAGACCGGTTGGTAGATGTGGAAATACCCACCGCCGGACGTAATGTGCTCATTGAAGACTTCACTGGGCAGGCTTGCATCAACTGCCCGAAGGCTTCTGACATTATTGAAGACCTGCAAAAGACTTATGGAGCTGACACTGTGATTGCCGTGGGCATACACTCCGGACCGTTCGGGTTTGCAGGCAATGCAAAATATCCCGTCGGTCTTAAGACTGCCTTAGGCGATACCTATTATAAACACTGGGGCATAGAACATCAGCCGCAGGGCATGGTGAACCGTCAGGGACGCGTCGAATACTTCGACTGGGCAGCGCGTGTGAAAAGTGCAATTAATCAGACTGCACCCTTGGAACTGGTTGTCAATGCCACGTATGATGCCACTGCCGGAAAGGCTGCGGTAGAAATCACTGCACAGTCAGTGAAAGAGGCTACTACGGGTAAGCTGCAGGTTTGGATCGTGGAGGATGATATTGTGGCAATGCAGCTGTTTCCTAACCGCAAAGTGGAGGAGGCATATCATCATCATCATGTGTTCCGCGATGCGGTAAACGGCGATTTCGGCACCGATTTCACGGTAGCTGTAGGCAAGGTGAAGCATGAAAAGTTCGACTACGCTCTGCAGTCATCATGGCTTGTCGAGAACCTTTGGTTAGTGGCGTTCGTATATAATGACAGCGGAGTGCAGCAGGTGGTGCGCAAGAAACTCATTCCTTGACAAGAGGGAAACGGCGTGTGCTGCCATCTCTGACATTAGAATTACGATTATCTACATATTTACTTTACTCAAAAAAATATCTTTTATGACAATGAAAAAAATCACATTAATGTGTTTTATGATGTTGGGCATGCTGTCCTCTGCGGTTGCACAGACTGAGACGGATAACAGTCTGACTTTCTTAGATAAAAACAATAAGGAGGTGAAAGACGGCTCTACCATTACGATAAACACCGTCAGCACGAGCAACTTAGGCGAAGAACAAATGGAGATAGAACTCTCATTGCAGAACAAAAGCACCAATGACCTTACCGTACAGCTCACTGCTGACCTCACAGAGATGCCTTCCAACACTGCATTCCAATCGTGCGCTTTTGGCAATTGCGATATAGCGAACAACTCAATGGTAAAGGCATTCCCTGCAGGAAAACTTAGTAAAGGCGGTATTGAAGCCCTCGCAACGGAATGGTTACCAAACGATGTGAAGAACGTTTCGTGGACCTGCCGGTTAAGTGCCGACATTATGGAGGGCGACATTCAAGGCGGCGACCTGAAGCTGAAGGCTCACGGTCCAAAGATAAACGTCGTTTTTAAACGTGGAACCCCTACTGGCATCGACACCGCCATGGCTGAGGATGCCACAAAGGAAGTGGCTCGATACACTGCCGATGGTCAGCGCGTAAGCCAGCCGGTAAAAGGTATTAACATCATCCGTCAGGCTGATGGCAGCATTGTTAAACAATTAATAAAATAATCAGTTATGAATATTATAAAGAAATACTTGCTCTTGGCACTTATCAGTCTGTTGCATCTTCCACTTTTTGCCGATAATAACTCTGTTAACAGTATTACTCTCGCCAGAATTGTGTTTGAGGAGTTATCGATGCCTTCTGCCATTTTTGTGGGCGAAGCGCTTCCTTGTGACTTCAGAATTTATAATGGGACTCTTCAGAAAATAAAGGACTACACTGTGAATTTCTACCTCAACGATGAGGTTGTGTCTACCTATAGCGGTGAAAACCTTGCCTCAGGTAACGGGTATAACGTCTCAATTATCATTCCAATTCCCGAGACACTGAAACAAGGACAGTATGAGTTTACCATCGGATTTACAAAGGTGAACGGAGAGACTCTTGAAACAGTGTACAAGTCTTCAAAGCGCAGGACAGTTAGCATTGTAGCCGAAAAATTGCCTCGTGTAGGTGTTATGGAAGAGATCACAGCACGTTGGTGTGGTTGGTGTCCGCGCGGTCATGTAGGTATGGAGAAGCTTCAGAATAAATTTAAAGACAGTTTCATAGGCATTGCCATACATGGCTATAAGGATCCTATGTACTATCCCAACTATCCGATAAAGGGCTTGACCAGCTATCCGAGCTGTGTCTTGAACAGGACCGGACATTCTATGGACCCATATTATGGCACGGCATCAGGTATTGTCGACGACTTCGAGAAGGTAATGAAAGTGCCTGCTACAGTCACAGTGACACTCGATGCTACCTACAATAACGACAGTTCTTACATTGATGCCGTCGCACAGATAAAGTCGCTCATAAATGCCGAGGACTACTCAATTGTTTTTGTCGTTACAGGAGATGATATGTATCATGATTCACAAATATGGAAACAGGCGAACTACTACGCAAGGTACAGTTCAAGCAGCGTGCCTGCAGACCTTAAGCAGTTTGCTTATGGTGAGAAATACGGTAAAAATCCGTTTGACTATCATTATGATAATGTAGTTATCGCATCGTCATATTCAGATGGAAGAATAAACCAGGCTACACTTGATAAGCTTACAGAGAATGGCACTACAGAGGCGCATTACAGTATAAAAATGCCGACCGAAACTACTCTGACAAAAGGTATTAAGTATGACCACGTATATGTTAATGCCCTTGTAATCAACGGCAATGGTGAGATTGCCAATGCTGCAAAGGTGCATGTCACATCGAATACTACCGGCATAGAGTCGCTCTCTAAGGCATCAGATGCACAGGAGGTTGTTGCACGCTATGGCATTGACGGTAGTCGCGTGGAGGATTCACATAAAGGTCTCCAACTGTTGAAGATGAACGACGGAACAGTGAAGAAGGTAATGGTAAAATAACATAACGGGGTATGCGCGGCATATAGGAAATCAATCCGTAACGGCTCTGTAACAGTCTCATTGCCAGTCGTTTGGAAAATACCCTATTTTGGTCGACCAAAATACCCTATATTGCAACACCAAAACACCCTATAT
>CAJPPF010000142.1 GCA_905372445.1 uncultured Prevotella sp.
CTCGCCGTAGCCCGCTACGCCTTCGATGAAACGTCAGCACATCTGCTCAACAATCAAACGAAATCAGTCAAGGAATCTAATGACCGTTTTGGGATAATTGAAAAATGTACGTTATACCCCAAATTCTAATATATTCCGAACTGATTTGGATAAAAAAGGCTGTATTCACTTTGGAATACAGCCCAGATTTTCATTGTCTAAAAAGTTTTAGCTGACAGCAGTAATATTCGTATCTATTGACGGCTATTAGTCCCAGATGCTCTTGCTGTCATTGGTTTCCTCGTCGCCAAAGAGGGTAAGCCCCTTCGACAGTGCCGGACCTGTTGCGGGGTCTTCGCTGATAGGCACGTCGATGGAGCCTGCGAGGATGCAGTTTTCCAACTCAATGAGTTGCGATGTCATTTCTGGTTTGATGTACTTTTTCATTTTGTTTGAATGTTTAAAAATTGATTGAGAACCGTGGCGTGATTTATCATGTTCCGTCTTGGCGTTGCGTCCGGTTCATTGCGTGTCGTTGGCGTGATTACATGTGTTCCCTGTTGGGCTTAAGCGTGATAAATCACGCCCCTCGCCATTCGGAATGTAAATCACGCTTGACGGATTTTTTATCATCGGGTAGGGCGCATCACATATTGTGCATTGCGCCCCCCACGATGAAAAGAGAGTTTACTTCACGACTACCTTCCGTCCGCCGACGATGTAAACGCCTGCTGGCAGTTGGCGGCGTGCGTTGTCGTCGAGGCGGTCAGCCATGCGACGACCTTGTAGGTCATACACTGCGCCGTCCGTGTCAAGCGTGCCGTCCGTCACACCGTCGATGTTCGTTGTCTCGCCGTCGAAGATAATGGAAATCTCCTTGGCGCCACTGCTGTTACGGGTGATAAACGCACGGTAGGGAGGAATCGTTACAGCAGGGTTGCCCGCCGTTACCTTGTGGAACTTGCCGTCGTCCTGCAGGATGTAGGCGTTAGCGGCAGCAGCGGCATCGTTGTCCATGTTGTTTTTCGCACTCATTAGCTTGTACTCACCGGCTTCTTTAAAAATGTCGATGTCCCAGTCTCTCACCTCTATGTTCGTGCCGCCGAGCTGTGGTGTGCCGTCAGTCACGAGCAGGTAAGGAGTGTTTGCCTCAAGCTGGTTCTTCACTTCCGTGAAACGTACAGTGTTACTGTTGCCTTGCTTCTCCGAGAGAGTGTATGCCTTGAAACTTCCGTTATGAGGCAATTCGTATGGCAGACATACTGTGGCAGTACCTATGCTGTTGAAAGGACGATCGTAGGTTACGTTTGCGGCGAGGAAGTTGATGCCTATAGGCAGCAGTGTGCCGTCGGTGAGCACGAAGTTTTCGCATGCCCAGCGATAGTTCGCCGTATCGTAATATACATAGTTGGGCTTCATCTTGTCGGTCTCGCGGTAGAGGCTCGGCATGTCGCCCAGCACCTGTGCCCAGTGGCAAGCGTCTTTGCGGGTTTTTTGCAGGAGTTCGCTTACATAGCCGTTCTTGAGTTGCTTCTCTGTTACCTGCTCGCCCTGTGCTATGCTGCAGGCTTTGAGATAGTGGCTGTTCGTGAGGACTGCGTTCGGACCGAAGGTGTAGCCGCCGTAGCCGAAGGTGGCGTTGTTCTCGCCGATGTAGAGGCAGTTCTCAAAGTAGCACGTCATAGTGCCTCCACGATACGCTATAAAGCCGCCCATGCCTTTCCTGCCTGCCTCCTTCGTCGCGTGTAACTTTCCTTTGACGACACAGTCGGTGAATCTTACGCTTTGGGCATCGTGAATCACGAAGTTCACTATGCCTCCCATTTGGCTTTCGCCGTCATAACCGCAGGTGATGTCCACATCGCTGACGCAGTTGGAGACGTTGAGCGCCCCTATCGCGTAGAGCACCATTCCCGCCAGCCCGTGTCCGTCCGAGGTGATCCGACCTTTGACGGTAAGGTTCTTGATGGTGGTTTCGCCCAGACACTTGAACGGGGCTATATCGCCTTGCGTGCCGGCGTTCCAGTCGATCTTCAGCGTGTGTCCCTGTCCGTCGAACGTGCCGGCGTAGTAGATAAGCATTTCCTCGCCTACCATGATGATGTCCTTGCCCAGGTCTACGTCGGCGGTCATCTTTACGTCGAAATGTTTCTTGCCTCTGTTCACGGCGTCGCAGAAGATCTTCCAGTCGTCCTTCGACGCGATCTCCAACTCATCGTCGATAGCCTTCTTGACAACGGTAACGGCTACGGTGCAGTCGGCGTCGACGGTGGTGTTAGCCGAGAAGTCGTCGGCAAAGGTGAGGGCATAATAATAATACGAGTTGTATGCCGTGCCTAAAAGGTCCTTCGCTGTGGGCAGCGCGCCGAAAATATGCCCGCCGCGGTTGGCGTAGCGCGCGGCAGCCGCGTTGCCGTTGTAGGTGAAGTCCACCTTATACACATGCTTCGCCGCGTCGTTGGTGAGCTGCGGCTCGTCGTCGGTGCCGAGGTTCTGTCCCCACACGTCTTCGCTTCTGCCATTCTGCAGCAGTCGTGCCACCTCGCCGCTCTTGAGCTGCTCCTTGGTTATCTGTGTGTCCTGTGCCTTGCCGCAGACGTTGAGGTAGTAACAGTTGTTGATGGTGGCGTTATTGGCAAAGGTGTTGCTGTTGCTGGTGGCGTTGTTCGTGCCGATGTAGAGGCAGTTGGTCAGGGTGCAGGTGCCATGCTGGCCATATACAAATCCGCCTATGCCTTTCCTGCCTTCGTCCGTCGTGGCAGTGATATCTCCTTTGACGATACAGTCGGTGATGGTAACGATACCCTCCTTGGTCATATAAGAAATCATTCCGGCTGCTCCACAGGCATCGTTATAGCTGCACTTGAGAGCCACGTCGCTGACGCAGTTCGAGATTGTGACACTACCATGCACTTCATCAATCAATCCGGACATCCAGTTGCCTTTCGATGTAATCTTGCCTTTGGTGCGCAGGTTGCGGATGATGCAGTCTTTCACATTCTTGAAAGGGGCTATGTCCTTACTTTCGCCGGCATCCCAGTTGAGCGTCAGCGTATGTCTCTGTCCGTCGAACGTGCCGGCGTACCTGTTGGGATAAGCGCCCACCATCGCGATGTCTCCTCCGAGGTCGACGTCCTTGATCATCTTGGCGTTGAGCTTGGTCTTTCCGCTGTTGACGAGTCTGCAGAATTCCTTCCAGTCGTCCTTCGTGGCAATCTCGAAGTTGTTGCTTACGAGTATTGTTACAGCCACGGTGCGGTCTCTATCGACGGCGGTGCCGGTATTGAATCCACCCTCAAAGGTGATCGAGTAATTTTTTGCCGGGTCGTATAGCGTGCCTAAGAGGTCCGGTTCGGTGGGTAAAACGCCGTAGATGGCTTTGCCGTGGGTGGCGTAGCGCGTGGCGACCACGTTGCCGTTGTAGCTGAACTTCACTTCATGCACCCGCTTCGCCGCGTCGTCGGTGAGCTGCGGAGTATCGTCGGTGCGGAGCATCTGTCCCCAGAACTGCGTGCTTCTGCCGTTCTGCAATTTATAAGCCACTTCTCCGCTCATGAGCTGGTCGGCGGTTACATGCGTGCCCTGCGCTGTGCCGCAGGTGTTGAGGTAGTAGCAGTTGGTGACGGTGGCGTTGTCGGCGAAGGTGTTGCCGCCGATGGCATTGTTATCGCCGATGTAGAGGCAGTTGATCAGGGTGCAGGTGCCGTTCTGGATAGATACAAATCCGCCCATGCCTTTCTTACCTTTCTCCATGGTGGCGTTGATCGAGCCTTTGACGAGGCAGTCGGTGATGGTGACGCGGGCGTTGCGGCTTATAAATGAAATCAAGCCTCCTGCATCACATCTGTTGTCGGCATAGGTGCTCGTGATGTGCACATTGCTGACGCAGTCCGAGATATTGCTTTCGCCATACGCCTCGTCAATCAATCCTGCCAGATAGTAACCGCTCGACTTGATTGTCCCTTCGGTGTGCAGGTTCTTGATGGTAGCGCCATTCACTCTCCCGAAGGGGGCGATGTCGTTAGCGTTGGTATTCCAGTTGACCGTAAGCGTATGATTCTGTCCGTCGAACGTGCCGGAATAGTTATGATCGCTATTGCCTGCCATCGCGATGTCCCCTCCGAGGTCGACGTCCGCTGTCATCTTGGCGTCGAGCTTAGTATGTCCGCCGCTGACGAGGTCGCAGAACGTCTTCCAGTCGTCTTTCGAGCCGATTTCGATTCTCTCTCCGATGGTTACAGCCACGGTGCGGTCGGCATTGACGGTGGTAGAGCCGTTGAAGCCGCCCTCAAAGTCGAGCGCGTAAATAATCTTAGGAACGTAGGCAGAGCCGAGAATATCCCGCACGGTGGGCATGCTGCCGATCTTGTTGTTGACATAGCGCGTTACTTTCACCTCGTTGTTATAGGTGAAGTCTACCTTATATACATGCTTCGACGCTTCGGCGGTGGGCTGCGGCTCGTTGTCGGTGCCGATCAGCTGACTCCACACATGTTCGCTTCTGCCCTTCTGCAACTTATGCGCCACCTCGCCGCTCTTTAGCTGCTCCTTGGTTATCTGCGTGTCTTGCGCCTTGCCGCAGGCGTTGAGGTAGTAGCAGTTGTTGAGGGTGATTTCGTCAGGACCAAAGGTGGCGCTTCCGTTGGTGGCGTTGTTGCTGCCGATGTAGAGAGAGTTCTCTATGGTGCATTTGCCACCATACACAAGAGCACTTACAAAGCCGCGAATTCGGTTCTTAACTTCTTCCGAGTCGGCGGTGAAGTTTCCTTTGACGACACAGTCTTTAATGACAAGCGTGCCCTCAACTACATTTTTGGCTATGCCGGTTATGGTTCCCCAGCCATAGTTATGCTTGATATTCAAATCGAAGACGCAGTTGGAGATGACGGTATAGTTTCGGACTTCGCCAGCCAATCCTTCCACATAGCTATCTCCGAATGATATATTTCCTTTGACGCGCAGGTTCTTGATGGTGGCGCCATCCAAAATGCCGAATAGGGATAGGCTGGCGTCACTACCATTCCAGTTGACATAGATCGAATGTCCCTTTCCGTCGAAGGTACCTCTGTAGAAAAATCCGTTCTCGCCTGCTCTAATGACGTCTCCTCCGAGGTCGATGTCGGCGGTGAGCTTGACGTCGGCTCTGGTTAGCCGCCCGCTGTTCAGGCGTTCGCAGAACTGCTGCCAGTCGTACTTTGATCCGATGGTGATGTCCTCACTCCACGCCGGCGCCGCCAGCATCAGAGCGAAGAGAAAGAGGCAGAGCCTCTGAATAATAATAGAATGTTTCATGTTAATTTAAGATTTAAGTAATTAAACATTGAGTTTGAAATTAAAAAAATAAACATTGATTTTTGAATAAACATTAATATGTAAGAATCGTTTCTGCTTGGCGCAAGGCTGTCGTCGTTTGCCGGGATGCTGTTTTCACCTTATTATATATAAGGGTTGCGTGTTATCGGGTGCGCGATAGCCGTAGGGGCGTGATTTATCACGTTCCGCCTCCGCCTGATGTCATTTTAATAGGAATCATTGTCATTCGTCATTGTTTTATGAATGCGGA
>CAJPPF010000143.1 GCA_905372445.1 uncultured Prevotella sp.
AACAATGGAACCAGATGGTCAAGGACCTTCGCCCCCTACTCCGGCTCCACCCTCAACAACTGCTACTACCTCAACGCCTGCGGCGACGCACAGGGCAAGAAGGTAACCGCCGACCAGCTCAAGAGCGGCGAGGTGGCTTATCTGCTTCAGAACAAGCGCGCCGGAAACTTCTGGGGACAGGAGCTCGGCAAGGAGAACGATCCGCAGCCTACCGACAAAGCCGAGAAGCACGTCTGCAAGGTGGACTTCACCTGCAATAACCAGGTAAAAGCCACGCGCTACGCCACCAAAGGCAAGGCAATCTTCGGTGACATGCCCACCGTTACCCCGCAGTTCCTTCTTGGCAGCGACTACAACTCCCATCATTATTATAGATATGGCTTCTCAGAATACTTCACAGCTTCTACTCCCGTCAATGCCGACCGCACCGTGGGTCTCTTTATCGAGGACAGGGACTACTACGAAATCGCGTCGAAGGACAATTGGAAGGAGTTCTGCGACCTCGTGCGCGACGGACAGAACGGCGTCGACGCCAAGATGACGGCGGACATCAACCTCAGCTCCGACTTCTCTATGGTGGGAAGCGACGAACACAGGTACGCCGGCACGTTCGACGGACAGGGACATACGCTCACGATCAACTGGAACACCGGTTCAAAACCCTGGGTAGCCCCCTTCAACACCGTGGAAGGCGCCACCATCAAGAACCTGCGCACTGCAGGCTACATCAACTCGAGCACGCACTTCCTGTCGGGATTGGTCTGCGACGCCTATGGCAACACAACCATCTCCGACTGCAACAGCGATGTGAACATCACGAGTACCTATAACGATGGCGGATGCGACGCGGCAGGCTTGGTACAATGTGTAAGAGAAAATGCCAATGTCACTATCATCGACTGTCTCGTCAGGGGCAAGATCGACGCCACGATGGAGAAAGGCAAGAGATATATGGGCGGATTCGTAAATAATCAGTATGGCAAGTGCGCCCTAACCAACAGCCTCTACCTCGGTGAGAACAACGCCACTGGCGGCAACACCTTCGCGTCGACCTCTGTCTCCGGCACCACCCTCACGAACTGCTACTACCTCAACGCCTGCGGCAAGCCACAGGGCGAGCAGGCTACCGAGAAGCAGCTCAAGAGCGGCTATGTGACGAATAAGTTGCAGGCAGACCGCACCGACCAGTGCCACTGGGCGCAGACCTTGGGCGAGAGACCCAACCTCTACAATCCGGCCAACAAGGGCGAGATGAACTACGTATATCATGACGGCACCAAGTGGGCGTGCGGCGAGTTCTACTTCAAAGACGACAAGCCGCTGCCCATCGGGCTCGACTTCACCGCCGCCGAAGTCATATACCAGCGCCATTTCAGCTTCGCTGGCATGAGTGGCACGATATGTCTGCCCTACGAGCTGCCCGTGCAGAGGTTCCGGGCCTACACCCTCTCGGGCGGCCAAGGCAACAAACTCTACTTCAAGGAAGTGACCGGCACGCTCGAGGCATATAAGCCGTATTACATCACGGGTCTCGGCGTCACGCCCACGCTCAGCGGCACGAACCTGCAGGTGAAAGCCTTCCATGACGACAATCTGACGACCGCCACCACCACGGGCCACAGCATGACGGGCACGGTAGAGGGCGTGGACAATGCCACGGCAGCCGCGCTCAACGCCTACATCCTGCAGAACGACGGCGATTTCCACAAGGTGACGACGGAGCACTCCGGTGCCACAGTTCCCGCTTATCGCGCCTATGTCGTTTGTCCGAAATCCTTGGGCGCCAAGACGCTCTCCATCATCCTCGACGACAAGACCACCGGCATTGACGGCGTGACGAAAGACGCATCGGGCACGGACGGTCCGGTATACGACCTCCAGGGCCGCCGCGTGGCCGACCGCCTCGACGACGCACGCCACCGGTTGCCCGCAGGCGTCTACATCGTAGGTGGCCGCAAGGTGATCTTGAAATAAATAAATAAAGTCTCTCCTTTCATCGGGGGGCGGCCGTATGGGCGTGGTTCATCACGTTCTGAATCCCGCGGAAACGGGCGCCCCCCGATAACCAAAAGAATATTTAATCTCAAACTTCAATTTTCAAGCTTCAAATTTCAAATTTCAAATTTCAAGCTTCAAATTTCAAATTTTAATTCTAATTTAGCATGAAACATTCTATTATTATTCAGAGGCTGTGCCTCTTTCTCTTAGTCTTCTTGCTGGCGGCGCCGGCATGGAGCTACTCCATTACGGTGAAGGCCAGGGACCGAAGTGCAGGCGAAGTAGAGGGCAAACGCGATGTTATGAGTGATGGCTATATAGTAGCCAGATGGAGCGACTGCAAGACCGGTCCGGCATTGCTTGCGGCCAACCGCAACTGGAAGATGAAAAAAGGATCTACCGTTACGATCAGCTGTTTTGGCAGATGGCGTTTCCGTGGTATCCGCTTTCGCGAACAGCTGAAGAACGCCGATAAACTCGTCTGCATCTCAGACAACCGCTATACCGGCGACCCCACGAGCAACAGTGGACTAAGCTGCTACGACGCACCCAACACCAAAGTTACATTGCAGGCAAATGATGATATCGAGTTTGCGGAGTATATCATAGAATTTGTGGCAGAACCTCGTGTCAGTTTCAAGAAGAAAGAATACACCTTTTTCGTGGGCGATCAATTTCACTTATTCTATGATAATATGGTGGAAAACCCTTACGAAGAATTCCCAAAGTTCGAGCTAAGCACAGAAGAACCGGGGATGCTTAACAAGGAGACGGCATGGGATTTTTTCACCGTAATAAAAGCAGGCAAAACCAACCTCGTCTTTAGGGCGGTGCCCGATGACAGGTACGCGGCCGGTTCTATCAAGGTTCCTTTTGAAGTGACGCGCCGCACTATGGATGCCTATCTGGACGGGCCGAAGACTGTCAGGCTGCAAGTATGGGACAATCTTTCTTTACCGGTTTTAAAAAGGATACCCGAAGGTTATGATCGCAGCAAGATAACGCGTAAGATCAGCGATGAAAAAGTCGTAAAGATTGAAGGTGAGAAGATAAAGCTCGGCAGCGATCCCTTTGGAAAGACGGCCACCATCACCTATACCCTTCCGGAGGATCACAAGTACAAAACCAAGACGCTTACCCTTACGATCATCGTGCCCAAAGAGGCAGAAATCTCTTCGCAGGACGACTGGAAGAAATTCTGCGCCGCCGTGAATAGTGGCTGGAACAACGCTGACGCCAAGCTGATGAAGGACGTCAACCTCGGTGGGGACATCGCGATGGTGGGCAACCGTTACTCCGGCACCTTCGACGGACAGAACCACACGCTCACGCTCGGCTGGGATGGCGGCGACGGCTGGATGGCACCTTTCCACACGATGAATGGAGCCACTATCAAAAACCTACGCGTCAACGGGTATATCAAGTCCAAAGGAAAAGGTCTTTCCGGATTGATACTGAACGTCTATGGCAACACCACCGTCTTGGGCTGCACCAGCGAGGTGGACATCACCAGTGGCAGTTCCGATGGCGGATGCGCATCGGCGGGTCTGATTCAATATATAAGCAGCGATGCCCATGTTTCCATTAACGACTGCCTCGTCAAGGGAACGCTCAAAGCCACGACGGAGATAGGCACGAAAGGAATGGCAGGCTTTGTTTACGATCAGAGAGGCAACTGCACCCTGACCAACTGCCTCTACACCGGCACGAACAACGCCGCCGGAGGCTACACCTTCGCCTACAAATCCACCATCAAAAACTGCTACTACCTCAACGCCTGTGCCGCAACGTATGGCACGAGGGTAACCAAAGACCAGCTCAAGAGCGGTGAAGTGGCTTATAAGTTGCAAGCTGGCAGAGACACGCAGATGTGGGGACAGACGCTCGGCACGGACAATGAACCGCTGCTCACCGCCGACGGCACGAAGCGGGTTCACAAGGTGGACTTCACCTACAACAACCAGGTGAACGCCACGCGCTACGCCACCCACGACAACGCCATCTACGGCTCGCTGCCCGCCACCGCAAAGGAGATCATGGGCAGCGACTACAACGAACACCATTATTACACCGGAATCAGCTTTGAGGGCTTCTCGGCTTCCACCACCGTCAATAGCGACCGCACCGTGCGTGTCATCATCAACAAAAATGACTACTACGCAATCGCATCAAAGGAGAATTGGAAGGAGTTCTGCAACCTCGTCAACGGCGGACAGACCAAGCTCGATGCCAAGATGACGCGCGACGTCAACCTCGGCGATGAAATCGTGATGGCGGGAGCTGGTGATCACAAGTATTCAGGCACGTTCGACGGACAGGAACATACGCTGACGCTCAACTGGAATAGCAGTTCATCCAGACAATTAGCACCTTTTCAGAATGTGAGTAGCGCCACCATCAAGAACCTGCGCACCGAAGGTTCTATCAACTCAAACACTTACGGGTTGTCAGGATTGATTTATTCCTTGGAGGGTGTAACCACCATCTCGGGCTGCGTCAGCAATGTGAATCTCACGAGCAGATATAGTCTAAGTTCAGGATGCGACGCTTCGGGCATGGTTCACCATGTAACCAGCGGTGCCAGTGCTGAGTTCACCGACTGCATCGTCAAGGGAAAGTTCCACGCCACGACCGAAAATGGCAAGGAAGGCATGGGCGGATTTGTATATGGTCAGTATGGCACCTGCAAGATGACCAACTGCCTCTACGCAGGCGAGAACAACGCAACGACAAGAAGCAACACCTTCGCCGACAAAGCCACCCTCACGAACTGCTACTACCTCAACGCCTGCGGCACAGCACAGGGCAAGCAGGTAACTAAGGAGCAACTCAAGAACGGCGATGTGGCACGACTGCTGCAAAGTAATCGCAACACGCAGTTCTGGGGACAAGAGCTCGGCAAGGAGAACGAGCCGCTGCCCACTGCCAAGGAGGCAAAGAAAGTCTACAATATTGACTTCGCATATAAGGGCAAGGTGAAAGCTTCACGCTACGCCAACCCCGGCAAGGCAATCTTCGGCGGCATGCCAACCTTTATCGCAAAGGACATCATGGACAGCGAATACAATGAGCACCATTATTACACCTTCGCCTTTGGCAATAACTTCAATGCTTCCGTTCTCATCTACTACGACCGCACCGTGGACATCAATCCCACCGAAAAGGACTACTACGAAATCGCCTCGAAGGCTGACTGGATAGAGTTCCGCTCCATCGTCGGCGACGGACAGAACGCCGTCGACGCCAAGATGACAGCGGACGTCGACCTCGGCTCCGACATTTGGCAGGTGGGCAATCATTACTCCGGCACGTTCGACGGACAGGGACATACGCTGAAAATCAACTGGAATAACACATCAGGCTGGTTAGCCCCCTTCTACACTGTGGATGGCGCCACCATCAAGAACCTGCGCACCGAAGGAGAGATTAAGTCAAGCTCGTACTTCTTGTCAGGATTGGTTCAAAGCGCCTATGGCAACACCACCATCTCGG
>CAJPPF010000144.1 GCA_905372445.1 uncultured Prevotella sp.
CTTTACAAGATAGGCTTTGTATCGACAATATCTCTGCGCCAGGGTTATGTCGTCTTTTCGTGCACTTCCGGATGTATGTGAATAAAGTCAACAAAAAGGCTGTTCTGACCGCAAATACAGCCGATATTTGCCAGAACATTGTCCTTCGGTGACGAAAAACGCTTATTTTTGCCATTACATGCAAAGTGTTGATAGTCAGAGTGATAAATGTTTTTGATGTCGAGAAAAATAGGACACGGTTTCAAGAACTGCCGTTTCTTGAGACTAATACCACCGTTTCTTGATGATAAAACCGACCTTTTAAGCGTAAAGAACCACCGCTTCTTGAGAGAAAAAGCACGGAATGAAGTTTGTTTCTGCTCTTGGCGGTTCCCGAAGAGGTGGTTTTATGCCATGTGGACTTGACAAATCATTGTCTTTGGTTTTCTATTTCATGAAAAATCGCGAAGATGAATTTTCTTCACAATACTTCAATTCATTACCCTGGTGCGGAATGTTTTTTCCACGATAAACAGTGTTTTTAATGATTGATTGCCCATGGCGGAATGTGATGAATCACACACATATGGTTCACGCTATTTCCCGGTAGACGCAAAGAAAGTCTTTAGAGAAAAACTTATACCGAATTCGCGTATATAAATAAGGTGAAGGTATGAGGTAGATGCTACCGTTTGTTTGATGTAGTATTGTGTAATTGTATGTTGGAATGAAATCTTTTTTGGGTTGAAATGAAAAAAAATGAGAAACGATGCAAGATTTTCCGCTTTTTGGTGTTTAGCTAAATAACAAACAATAGAAGCAATATGAAAACACTAAGAATGACAGCCTTATGCGTGGCTTTGGCAACCACTATAGGAATCACTTCCTCATGTTCGAACGACGACAACTACGACTGGAAGATGCTCCGTCCGACGGCACTCGTCACCGTATATCCGTCAGACAATAGCACTTTCCTATTGCAGTTGGATAACAAAACGACACTCGTGCCTACGAATATAAAGAAGTCGCCCTTTGGCGATAAGGTGGTAAGGGCATTGGTGAATTACAACGAAGAAGACAATAAGGACAATATGCGCAATGTGCACATCAACTGGATTGACAGCATACGCACGAAAGAGCCTGTAATATGTCATAGTAATGAAGAAGCTGCGAAATACGGCAATGACCCGATAGAGATTATTAAGGACTGGGTGACTGTGGCAGAAGATGGGTATATCACACTACGCATCCGCACGAAATGGGGACCAACACGCAAGCCGCATGTAATAAATCTGCTGTCGGGGCTTAATGCGACAGATGCTTACGAAATGGAACTGCGCCACGATGCTAAGGGTGAGACAGAGGGAGTATGGGGCGATGCTCTGATAGCATTCAACATAAATAAACTCGCTGCGGGCGACAAAGAAAAAACTATTAAGTTGAAATGGAAATCGTTTGTAGGAGAGAAATCCATTGAGTTTAAGCTGTCTATGCACAGCAAACCTGCAATAAAAGAAGGTGAAGCCAAGGCAATGATGACATCTTTCATAAAATAATTTTCCGATTTCGTGCAAGGTTTTATACCCAGTTGTATTTAACACAAATAGAATGACCGACTGGGGTTGACGAAACCGCGCGTTTAATAATATGATAATATCAGAAATATACTTTATAATACAATTTATTTAAACAATTATTTTACATGAAATCAATTAAATTTCTTACCTTTGCAGTAGTTTCACTCTGCGCAGTATTTTTCGTTGCATCATGCAGCAAGGATGATGATGGATTAACAGTATTGAAATTTTCGCCAGCCAAGACAGACCTTCTGGTAGGTGGCACACAGAACGTAACAGTGACCGGTGGTACTGCTCCTTATAAGGTTACAGTGAGCGACCAGAAGCTGGCAACTGCCAAAGTTGACAAGAATGTTATTACGTTGACAGGAGTAAAAGCCGGTAAGGTGAACGTTGTTGTGACCGATCAGAACAAGAAAACCGGTACATTCATGGTTGAGGTGAAGGAAATGCTGGCAGAGAAGAGCATGGTCGAGGTGAAGACCGGCAAGGAAATGGCAGTGAAGATAAATGGTGGTACTGCTCCTTATACAGCTACAGTGAAAGACATGAAAGTGGCTACTGCTACCGTTGACGGTGCGAAGGTGACAATCAAAGGCGTCAAGGCAGGTAAGACTACTGTCACAGTGACAGATAAGAACAAGCTGACGACAATGATAGCAGTGACGGTAAAATAAAAAACATACGTATAAAAAGAGGAATACGGCAGCCGATAAGCCGTCATGCGGCTGTCGCCTCTTTGCTTCTTCCTACATAGTGCTAATATGGTTCCTGCAGACAAGGATGATGAAAAATCTCTTATCACACTCGCATGCGAGGGTAACGGGCTGGCGACACACACGCTGTATCGCCTGCACGTGAGGTATCTCACCGCAATCTGTAGTCGTTACGTAGCAAACAAGGAAGATGTGAAAGACGTGCTGCAATCGTCGTTTCTGAAGATTTTCACATCGTTGGACTCGTTCGAATACCGTGGCACCGGTTCATTAAGGGCATGGATGGTAAGAGTGGTGGTAAACGAATCACTGCGATTCATGAAGTCGCAGAGCAGGCTGACCTTTGAGGAACTGCCCGAGCAGTATAATGCCAGCGATGAGGAGCCGGACACGTCGGACATTCCCACGGCAATGATTCATGAGGCAATAAGGCAGTTGCCCGATGGATACAGAACTATTTTCAACTTATACGTCATTGAAGAGAAAAGTCATAAAGAGATAGCATCGATGCTCAATATAAAGGAGAGCACATCAGCATCGCAGCTGCACAGAGCCAAAGCTATGCTGGCTGCAAAACTTAAAAATATAGCACTTGACTGATATGAATGAAGACTGGTTGAAAGATATTCACGACCGCATGGCAGACTTCGAAATGGAGGAACCTGCCGGTTTGTGGGAGGAGTTGCATCTTAATGACAATAAAGTGCAGGCTCCAAAGCAGAAACAGACAATGTGGCTCTTGCCACGTCGTCTGGCAGCTGTTGCAGTAGTATTGGTTGGAATGTTTGCCGGCTATCATTTTCTGACAGATACATCTATATATAATAAGGTGGAGAAAACGGACGGAGTTGCCAAAACAACCGCAGGCAGCACGTCGAAAGGTGCAGATGCTGTAGAGCAACAGTTGAAGACATCGCTTGCAGATAGACTTGTGGCAAAAGCAACAGGCATAGGCATGGACGGAATGATGCAGACGGTGATGCCCGACGTCACTGACAGTACAGAGGTGGAAGTGGCACAGCATCAAGAAACGACGGTGGTTGCTGAAAGTCATGACGACGCTGACAACAACTCAAACAATGCAGAAGGCGACAGGAAAGAGCCGAAGAGAAATCGTGATACCTATAATACCGACCGCCAGATAGCATATAACGACCATTTGTATGCGCGGGCAGGAGTGGAGACTTCAAGCCGTGTCACAGTAGGACTATACACAAGTGGTGCAACCAGTTATAATCACTCTGCAACAAGCGACGGCGTATCTGACATGCCGGTGAGCGGTCCGCAAGGAGCAGACTGGGCTGACGACGCACTATTGGGAATACTTCTCTACAACCAGGGGAAGGACATCAACATGAAAGTAAAACACCATTTGCCATTGACTACGGGCGTCAGCATGGGATACCAGTTGAACGACCGTCTGAGCGTAGAGACAGGAGTTGTGTATACCTTGCTCGCGTCAGACTTCTCGGACGGTAGCCACAGTAATCATATTACCGGGAACCAGAGACTGCATTATGTAGGTGTGCCATTGAGTATGAAGTATAATGTGATACCACGAAAGCGGTTCACCGTATACACATCGGCAGGAATGACTATCGCAAAATGTGTGTCGGGCAGTATCGACAGGTCGTATGTCGTAGGTCATAGGAGTAGTGAGAAGAAGGAAAAGGAAACAGTGGATGAGAAACCTATGCAGGTGTCGCTCAAGGCGGGAGTAGGACTTCAATATAACATATCCGATGTCTTCGGAGTATACGCTGAGCCTGGATTAGCCTATCACTTTGCCGACAACTCGTCGCTGAATACAATTTATAAAGACAAACCACTTAATTTAAATATAAACATTGGGTTAAGGTTAACTTTTGGAAAAAAATCTATACCAAGATAACACACGTGAGTGTTAAGAATGACAATAGTAGTATTGTCGTAACGTGCGACGTGATTAAAGGCTATGCAACGTGTTCATATATGCATCCGCACGGCATAACACTCATTAATGCTCCCCTCAAGCGAGGGGAGCTTTTTTATTGTAATCATGCATTAACCTGTGTTATGTTTCCTACTACCCCGTTTTTTGCTCTTTTCGCCTTGCTATTGATTGATTTGGAATTAAGTTAAGGTGACGTAATGTTGACTGTCGGAGTACAAAAATAATTAGTTTTAGGTATTGCGAGGGTATGTGGATTTATCTACCTTTGTACATGCAGATAATAAGCTTCGTTATCCATATTATGGAAGTATTTTCTTTATAAAAGACTTGTTAAGTACGGAGCTCTAATCATTGGTGTAGCCAGTGTCGTGGCAAATACAACCGGCATTCAGCCGATAGGCGATGTTGCCTCTGGGTAAGAATATAGGAAATAAAGCATGGTACGACCTGCAGGAGTGTAGAATATCAGGCGAGCATATCGCGAATGGTATTTACCTATATCAGAGGAAGAAGATGATTTTCAACAAAGAGTAAATAATTTCTTTTCTACATATGCCAACTTTATAGGGGTGGTCTGCCAGTTTGCATACGCAAGCGTAAGTGTAGACTCCCCCTTATAAAACAAAAGATTCCCAAAAGGGTTATCAGATTCTGTGTTATCAACGTATGACATACGACTCGTCAGGTATTAAACGCAGGAAACAGAATAGAGGTTAATATGACCACAAGAGAATAGGCAGCGGTCTGATTCTTGTTTTTTACATAATGTGATAATAATTGCCGCAGAAGTGTCTTCTGCGGTTTTTTTGTGCGTGATAGATAGTCGTGGGGCTGAGTGCTCTACCTGCGCAATTGACCTATGTGAATGAAAAAACGACCCTAATAGTGAGTGAAAAACACTATTAGAAGTCGTCTTTTATGTGATGTGGATGCCTCGCCGTGGCAACCACATCTTTATCCTCCTTATGTCTATCCTTTGCCGTCGCGGCAATAGAAGAACTTATAGAAGAACTATGCAATACAACATAATTCCGAGTTCTCTCAACCCTTGCTAAAAACGTTGTCTTCGGCGTGCATGGCGATTATAAAGTGTAATCGCTTGGAAAAAATATTATAAAATTACGGCATATTATTTTAATCATTACGTTTTCAATATTGTTTTCTTTCAGTTTATAGTATGATATCTTCCTATAACCTTCTTTGGATTTATTATGTAAATGCCACATGGCAGCTGCTCTGTGTTTGTTACCTGCCTGCGTGTCAGCAT
>CAJPPF010000145.1 GCA_905372445.1 uncultured Prevotella sp.
AGATTTGAATAAAAAGTTGCCATTTTTCGATTATTTTCCAGTAAAATGCTTTCACTTGGGGACGAATCACAGTTTTTTTTCGTAATTTTGCAGTAGAAACGAATAAAACAAGGATAATATGCGTAATATACCAACAATAACAAAGAATCTGCTCATTATCAATGTAATTGCCTATTTGGCAATGGAAGTACTTAAGATGATGACAGTACAATCAGGCACCCCTATCGACCTTAACGATATCTTCGGTCTACACTTTTTCATGGCATCCGATTTTCATGTCTATCAGATAGTAACCTACATGTTTATGCACGGTGGTATGATACACTTGTTTTTCAACATGTTTGCACTGTGGATGTTCGGCTGCGTCGTTGAGAATGTGCTCGGTGCGAGGAATTTCCTTTTTTATTACATATTATGCGGAATCGGAGCCGGCTTATTCCAAGAAGCGGCACAGTTCGTACAATATGCTGTAGAGGGTTATGCCGCATACGAAGGCGTGACACTTTCCACAGGCAATATAACAATGCACGCTTTCCTTAACAGTTGGACAACAGTGGGAGCATCGGGGGCTGTATATGCCATCCTTCTGGCATTCGGAATGATATTCCCCGAACAAAGAATATTCATCTTTCCTCTTCCGATACCAATCAAGGCTAAGTGGTTCGTGATATTCTACGCCGCACTTGAGTTGTACTCTTCGTTTGCAACAACCAATGACGGAGTAGCACACATTGCTCACCTTGGTGGTATGGTATTCGGTTTCTTCCTGCTGCGCTATTGGAAGAAGAGTCCAGACATTAGCTACGGCAATAGCAACAAAAGCTTTTTCGAGAAGATGAGAAACAACTTCTCACGCAGCCGTAGCACTTCACAAAACAACAGCTACACAAAAAGTGCCAACAATGCCGACTGGGACTATAATGCCCGTAAGCATACTGAACAGGACGAGATTGACGCTATCCTCGACAAGATACGCAAGAGTGGATACGACAACCTGTCAAACGAAGAGAAGCAGAAACTGTTTGACCAAAGCCATAACAGACGTCCATAGGAAACAGCATGGCAAAGTTTGGCTTAAAAAACATCTTTGTACAAATCATCGTCGGTGCAAACATTACCACGGTGATTTGTATGTTTTTAACAGGATATTCCTATCTTGTCAACCCACATTCGTTCCGTCCTGCAGCAACAATGGGTCTGTTCTTCCCACTGTTTCTCTTACTCAACATCCTTTTTCTTGTTTTCTGGCTATTCTTTTATCCACGCAAGGCATACATTCCATTCCTTGCCATGATACTCTGCTATTTCCCTGTACGGACATATATTGGAATAAATGCAGGCGGCAGCATACCCGTTGGCGCCATGAAGGTCATGTCATATAACGTCTTGGGATTTCACGGACAAAAAAACAACGCACTCGACCGCGACTCCAATGCCATTGCACAATATCTCTACGACGAAGACTGCGACATCGTCTGTCTTCAGGAGTCGAACACACAATATCTTTCCGACCGGTGTCGGGATATGCTCAACAAACGCTACCCATACCACCATGAAGAAATGTACAATGGCAACGGCAACGCAATATACACAAAATACGAGATACTATCTTTTGAACGTATAGAATACGAGTCCAACTCCAACTTCAGCATGGCATACCGCCTGAAAATTAATGATGCAGAAGTGCTTGTCATAAACAATCATCTTGAGAAAAGCAACATAACACCTGACGAACGTTCCTCTTTTGGCAATATGGTAAAGGGCGAGATGCCAAAAGACTCTGTTGGCGAGAAATCGCTTATGCTCCTTGGCAAACTGACCGACAGCACGCTCCGTCGGACACGTCAGGCACAAGCCGTCGCCAAATATATCCATCAGCACAATGCGATGAAAATCATCCTCATGGGCGATTTCAACGATAACCCTATATCATACACCCATTATATCATCGGCAAAGACCTTATCGACTGTTTCCGCGACAGCGGTCGTGGCTTAGGCTGGTCATACTGCCACAACGCCATGAGGGTCAGAATTGACAATATTATGTGTTCCGATCATTATACTCCGTATAATTGCACGGTTGACGGCAAAGTACCTTTCAGCGACCATTACCCCATTAAATGTTGGCTGCAAACAGACACTTTACAGGTTGATTAAATGGTAAAACCGAAAAAAATAATGATTTAGCCACACGGAATTTGCTTAAATGGTAAAAAAACAGTATCTTTGCATGCTTTAAGTACCGAATAAAAAATTAACAATCAAATATTTATCAAAATGCAAAACAAAGGAATTGTAATTGTAACTGCCGTCTTGATGACGCTTGCAAGTATCTTCTATTTGTCATTCTCGGTAGCCACATCTTACTACGACAGCCAGGCAGCCAAGATCAGCGACCCTGTTGCACAGCAGAATTATAAAGATTCTGTCAAGTACATGGGTATCTATTCTTACCAGAAGTGTCTTGAGACCCAGATCGGTCTTGGTCTTGACCTTAAGGGCGGTATGAACGTTATTCTTGAGATTTCTGTGCCCGACGTTGTCGAGATGCTGGCAGACCACAAGACTGACGCAGCTTTCGTAAAGGCTATGGACGAGGCAAAGAAAGAAGAAGAGAAGAGTCAGTCGGATTTCATCTCACTGTTTATTAACGCCTACAAAAAAACAGCTCCCGGTCATCGTCTCGCAGAGATCTTCGCCACACAGCAGCTTCAGGGAAAAGTCTCTCCACAGAGCTCCGACGCTGAGGTAGAGAAAGCTCTACGCAGCGAGGTACAGGCAGCTATGGACAACTCGTTCAACGTTGTTCGTACACGTATCGACAAGTTCGGCGTTGTTCAGCCAAACATCCAGAAACTCGAAGGTCAGGAAGGGCGTATCATGGTCGAGATGCCAGGTATCAAAGAGCCGGAGCGTATGCGTAAACTGCTTCAGGGTTCTGCAAACCTCGAGTTCTGGGAAACCTACAATTCCGAAGAAGTAGAACCATATCTGCGCCAGCTCGATGCCCGTGCTGCCAACAGTCTTTCTGAAGCAAAGAACGACACCATGGCAGTAGACACCACAGTTACACAGACAGAAACTGCACAGACAGAAAAAAAACTTGACATCAAGAAAGTAGCTTCAGCAGATACAAAGACTGCTTCTGACAAGGCAAATGCCGATGCAGCAAAGAAGCAGCACCCACTGCTCTCAATCCTCCAGACCACAGGCGGACGTTCACTGTCGCTCGTTGGCTATGCTAACGCAATGGATACAGCAGCAGTAAATGCTATCATCTATTCAGAACTGGCAAAGCAGGTTCTCCCAACAGACATGAAGCTGCTCTGGAGTGCCAAGCCAGCCGATGGTCTCACAGTCAAGAACGTTTATGAGCTCCACGCACTCAAGATGACACAGACATCCGGTCGTGCTCCTCTCGAGGGTGATGTCGTTACAAACGCTTCCGACCAGTTCAACAACCTTACCGGTCAGCCGGAGGTTTCAATGTCAATGAACAGTGAAGGTGCTCGTCGATGGGCAGCCCTGACAAAAGCAAACGTCGGTAAGGCAATCGCTATCGTACTCGACGGAGTTGTTTATTCTGCTCCACGCGTAAACGGTGAGATTTCAGGCGGACAGTCTTCTATCTCAGGCAACTTCACCGTTGAGGACACAAAAGACCTTGCCAACACCTTGAAGTCCGGTCGTATGCCTGCTCCTGCACGTATCGTTCAGGAAGAGGTTGTAGGACCTACCCTTGGTGCACAGTCAATCCAGCAGGGTATAATATCCTTCGCACTTGCGTTCGCACTGCTCATCATCTACATGCTCGCAGTCTACAATATCATCCCTGGCTCAATCGCTATCGGTGCAGTATTGGTCAACGTATTCTTCACACTCGGCATCCTCACCTCATTCCAGGCAGCGCTTACAATGTCAGGTATTGCCGGTATGGTTCTGTCGCTCGGTACGGCGGTCGATGCCAATGTGCTTATCTACGAGCGTATCAAAGAAGAGCTGCGTGCAGGAAAGCAGATGAAGCAGGCTATAGCATCAGGCTACAGCAACGCTTTCTCAGCTATCTTCGACTCTAACCTGACATCAGCCATCACAGGTATCATCCTCCTCGTATTCGGTACAGGTCCTATCCAGGGCTTCGCAACAACATGGTTGATCGGTATTGCATGTTCATTCTTCACAGCAGTATTCCTCACACGCCTTGTTTACGAGAACCGTCTTAAGAACAACAAGTGGATAAATCTGAAGTTCTGGACACCATGGTCAAAGAACCTCATGCAGAACACCAGCTACAACTTCATGGGAATGTTCAAGATCAGTTCCATCATTTACGGCGTAATCATCCTCGTATGTATCGGCAGCTTCTTCACTCGCGGTCTATCTAAGTCGATCGACTTCACCGGTGGTCGCAATTACGTTCTTACCGTCGACAAGCCTGTTCATGCAGAGGAGGTTCGTGCAGCTCTCAGCGATGCATTCGTGAATACCGTTGGCGAGACAGCAGGGCAGAAGGCTATAACAAGCGTTATCGCTATCGGTACAGACGGCAAGACATTCCGTGTGTCAACCAACTACAACCTCCAGAGCAACGATCCGAATATGGACGACGAGGCTGAGACAATCCTCTACAACACACTGAAGAAGGCAAATCTTGTAAGCCAGGCTGACATCGAAGACTTCAAAAACCCTGATGTCCGCGAGGGTGGTTCAATCATCAGTTCTTCAAAGGTTGGTCCTTCCATTGCAAAGGACATCACAAACAACGCGTTCAAGAGTGTCGGCATTGCCCTTATCTGTATCTTCCTCTATATCCTCCTACGTTTCCGCAACATCGGTTTCTCTATCGGTTCTGTTGTTGCTCTCGTAGTTGATACAACTATCGTTATCGGACTGTTCTCACTCTGCTGGGGCTGGGTAGGATTCTCTCTTGAGATTGACCAGACCTTCATCGGTGCGATCCTTACCGTTATCGGTTACGACATCAACGACTCTGTGGTAGTGTTCGACCGTATACGCGAGAACCTCAAGCTGCATCCAAAGCGCGACCCACAGCAGATCTTCAACGATTCTATCAACCAGACCCTCGCACGTACAATCAATACATCAGTATCAACACTGATCGTACTTGTGCCAATCTTCGTGCTCGGTGCCGACAGCATCCGCAGTTTCGCCTTCGCGATGATTATCGGTGTATTCGTGGGTACATTATCTTCTATCTTCCTTGCATCTCCAATTGCCCACATCGTTCTGGGACGTCGCATCAAAGAGCAGAAAGCAGCTCTCGAGGCACAGGAAGTGAAGTAATCACAGTTCAGATAATCACTGACAATCCTTTTATTTCAAGGAGGGTGTGCAAATTGGCACATCCTCCTTTTCTTTCTTTTAATGAACTGCCCCTATATGCCGTAATATTGGTGTCCGGTAA
>CAJPPF010000146.1 GCA_905372445.1 uncultured Prevotella sp.
CGTTTGATTGTTGAGCAGATTAGCAGTCTTGTTACCGTGGGCGTAGCGGGCTACGGCAATGTAATAAGGCTGGTAAGATGCCACACAAGCGGGCGAAAGCAGTAGGAAAGCTCATTTTCTTTGATAATAAAATGACATCGCGGTCTATTGACCGTTTTGGGTTTAACTGTTACAAACGGTTCTTATCCCGAACTGGCATACATTCGTCTGTTGTTCCACTTTTTTCGTTAAAAAATAAAGTGAGAGGGAAGCCTTGTCACGCTTGGCTGCTTCCCTCTCTGAGTGTTGTCTATGAAACTATATTGGTATAACCCCGAATCGGTCATTAGACCGCATTTGCTTAGATTTGTTATTACCGTCATGGTTCCTTACTGCTTTCGTCCGCTTGCCGTCATCTGCGCTGCCATTTCATCTCGCCGTAGCCCACTACGTCTTCGATGAAACGTCAACACATCTGCTCAACAATCGAACAAAATCAGTCAAGGAGTCTAATGACCGATTCGGGATAAAACGAATTTGTTTCTTGTCTTTATCTGATTTATAAGTCGGAATCTTCGTTACCGGCGTGCGCCTCCGAACGTGCCTCTTGAGTTGCTGTTGGATGCTCCTCCTCTTGATGAGCCTACTGAACGACCCGCTGCCGATCCTCCCATTGAACGACTCATTGACGCACCTTCTATTGAGCGGTTCATTGATGCTCCTTCCATTGAGCGGCTCATGGATGAGGGGCTCGTTGGTTGGTTGAAGTAACGCTCTATTGTAGAACGGCTTTCGCGCTGCATTATGGGTCGTTCTGTGCGGCTCATGCTTTCTATCCCTAAGGAACGGTTGATGTTGTTATGCTGTATCGATGAACCACGGCTGCCGCCGAATGAAGAAGGACGGTTTGTCGTTCCCATATTAGAATTGATATCGCTGCTTCTTATCTCACGACGTTGTGTTGAATTGCTACTGCCGAAAGCAGGTTCCTTGCGTTCCATTCTTGAACCACCGAAGTTAATACGGTCTGACTGACTGTCTGTTGTCCCACGACGCATACCTTCGATATTGCCTGCTGTCAAACGTGTACTGCTTTGCGTACCACGTACTTCTCTTTCTATACGTCTGAAGT
The DNA here is from genome assembly GCA_905372445.1 of uncultured Prevotella sp. Lineage (GTDB taxonomy): Bacteria > Bacteroidota > Bacteroidia > Bacteroidales > Bacteroidaceae > Prevotella. Next base: position 1,112 of record CAJPPF010000146.1, read on the forward strand.
TAACGCCTTTATCTCGCAGGCTTCCACCACGTCCGTAATTACCGTTGTTGAATTCATCGCGCATGCCGGAAGAATGGTTGCGTGTGCCGCTTATAAAGCCAAAGTCGCGTCCATGATACCATGAACGTCCGCCGTGAACGTGCCAGGCATGACCTCCACGATAGACTTCAAAGAAGTATGGACGACCGAAATAGAAGTAGTCGCGATGTGGATAGCGTGCGTATATTCCAAAGTGCCAGTTGCCTGAGTTCCAATATAGCGGACGATAGAAATATGATGCTTCGAGGAACATGTTGTACTGCCAGTCGAGCAATATGTAACTCAGGTCCAAATTACGGCGTGCCCAATAGTCGCCATAAAGATCGTCGTATGTGCTTATGCCCATAAAATAGTCGAGGTTGACTTCGTAGCAAGCCTCGTATTGTTCTTCGCTAAGATTCAGCTCGTATGCCATTTTGTCGGCAAGAAAGAGAGCTTTCTGGCGAGCTTGCTCGTAACTCATTGCCTGTGATGAGACTGTCATTCCGAGCAGTGCAATCATCGTTAACAAAATATTCTTCATAATCGTAAGGTTTTATTTCATTATTACTATTTCTTCTTTTTGCCTTAGTATTGCAAATACCCTCAGGCAGCTTTTCATGTTGCAAATTTATTAAGAAATATCAGCCAGACAAAAGGTTTTTCCCTAAACCGACGGGGAAAATCCCTATAGACGCGGAAGGCATTGTCTTGTTTTCTCTCAAGGCATTATTTGTTACTTTGCGTATTTCATTCTTCTCGACATTCCATATCCAATGTGATTGTATTCCACAAGTAATCATATACAAGAAGTGCCGTTTCTTGCTCCGAAAAACGAGTAATCAGAGGCAAGAAACGGCACTTCTTACGTAATGGAACGGTGCTTTTACGATCCGTTGAATATAAAATGGTTATAAATATCGGTTTCCTGTATTATGGATAACTGCAATTTTATTGTAGTGGAGTGGTCGCGTTGCCATTCCTTATTACAATTTATTCGTCATCAGAGCCATAGTAGTTTGAAGAATGGTAACCGTATTTGTAGCCGTACTTATAACGGTAATGACCTACGTTTGAGTCGGTGCCATTAAGGATAAGTGACATGTTCTTGAATTTGTTCTCCTTGTAATCCTTTTCAAGTTGGTCGATCATGATTCGTTCAAACAATCCTGCACGTGCAATGAATATAGTACGGTCGGTATATTTCTCGATAATAGTTGTATCGGCAACAATATCTGCCGGTGGACAGTCGATGAATACGTAGTCATAGTTATCGCGAGCCCACTTGACTAATTCCTCGAAGCGTGGAGATAAGAGAAGCTCTGCAGGGTTTGGAGGAATGGTACCGATTGGAATAACATGGAGTGAATTGTTGATTGGACTGGTGTAGACGATGTCCTTCATTGCATTGTTGTTGTTGAGATAATTGCTCAGTCCGACCTTTGGCTTGTTAATGTATTCTGATGTAGAACCGTGGCGGAGGTCACCATCGATTACCAATATGTTCTTTTTCTGAATAGCAAAACTCATGGCAAGATTCATCGTGATGAATGATTTACCTGAACCTGGGTTGTAAGATGTAATGCTGATAACATTCTCACCTTTCTTGTCGTTAATCATGAACTCTATATTTGTACGTAGCACACGGAAAGCCTCGTTGATGATATTTCTACTGCCTTCGCGAACGACAATCTTGGTGATATTATTAGGCTCATGCTTAATCCAGAATTTCCATTTTGGCTCTTTCTTTCCTGCGTAAGGAATCTCACCGATGAATGGTATCGTGGTTTTTCCCTCTATGTCCTTACGTCCACGGATCGTAGTGTTGATAGATTCAAGCAGGTAAATCACTGCAAATGGGATAGCAATGCCAATGAACATGGCAATGAGAATGAGTAATCTTTTTTGTGGAGATGTTGGTGCATTGGTGCCAGACGGCGGAGAGATAACACGAGTGTTATATGCAGTAAATGCCTGACTGAGCTCATTTTCCTCGCGCTTCTGCAAGAGGAACAGATAGAGAGCTTCTTTCACCTTCTGCTGTCGTTCAACAGAGAGCAGTCGCTTAGCTTGAATTGGACTTGCTGCTATCTGTGAATTTGTATTGCCTTCCTTGCTCTTCATACTCTTTATCTGTGAGTTGAGAGTGACGATGACGTTGTCGATACTGCGAACTATTGCCGTGCGCTGTGCGTTGAGAGCCTGATCTGCTTCGGCAACGAGCGGGTTGTTCGTACTACTGTTGCTGGCAAGCGAGTTGCGTTCGAGCACTTTGCTGTTATAGTCGACAATCATCTTTTCCACACCTGTACTGCCTATGCCTGAATTTGCTGGTAGAAGCTGAAACTTATTTGCGTCATTAGCCAGATAGCTGCGTATGAATTTTGCCATGTAAAGCTGATTGCTCAGTTCCATAGACTCGTTCTTTGCCCTGGCAGCCTCTTGAATATTCATTGCTGTAGATGTCTGGATGTCGGGAATGAGGTTCTCTGACTTATAAGAAGAAATGTCGCTATCAACATTGCCCAGCTCCTTCTCTATGATCTGAAGACGCTCGTCGATGAAGAGTGATGTTGCTATAGCAACTTGATTTTTCTCCTTGACCCAGTTCTCATTATATACATTTATGAGTGTGTTGAGAATGTCGTCGGCGCGTTGTCTTGACACGTCTTTGTACGACATTGATATAATGGTTGCATTCTTGTTTGCCTGTGATACCGAGAGTCTCTTTAGAAGCAGGCTTGTTGTTTCATGCAAAGGTAATCGGGTGATATATATTTTATCATCGAATTTGCTGTCATAATAGCGAGTTGGAGAAACCTTCAGTCTTCCAATTTTTGTATTTAAGGTTTGACCTATAGTGCCATTGTATTTGTCATCAATTCTTTCGTTATCAATTACAATGTTATATATTGTGTATTTACCGTTTCCGTTAAGACTGAGGGTGAATGTGGCTCCTTGAGTATCTTTAAGCCCCAATGAAACTTTGACGGGAAGATTTGTTCCGTAAAGAGGCTTGTCATGCAGTGTACCACTCTTATAATAATTAATGTCAAGGTTGAGTTTCTTCACGACCTGCAGGGCGAGTGCAGGCGACTGTATAGTATATATCTCGTTGATGATGTTAGTCGCACTCTGTGCCAGACCCATGTCGGCAAGCACTGCCGTGGCATCGCCTGCGACGTTGTTACCGCGTTCATCCTGTTTGAGAAGAATCTCTGCCGAACGTGTATAAACCGGTACTGTGCGTATGATGTAGAACACCATCATGGACATAACGAGAGTGAGAGACAGGACAAACCATTTCCAGTTGTCGAGACAGATGTGGAATAAATCCATCATTGAAATGGAAGTGCTTTCTATATTGTTTGTTTGCTGTTGCTGTGTGTTTACTGCGACAGCAGCGGGTGCTTCATTTGTTGACATGTTTTATATGTTTTGTTTCCGATAAAAAGCTTGGATTTATTTAAAGATTAGCACAGCAACGGATGTTGCGAGTGAAGCCAATGATATCCAGAATGATGTGGACAAGATATTGTTTCCGTTGACTGTTGATTCACGTGCCTTTTTATTATTAGGCTGTATGTATACATAATCGCCTTGGCGGAGGTAATATGCAGGTGAGTTTACTAACGACGAGTCGGAAGTGAGGTCTATCTTATAGGCTTTCTGAATATTGTTTTCCTCGCGCAGTACCGTCACGTTCTTTCTTACTCCGTTAATGGTAAGGTCGCCGGCATGTGCTATTGCATCGAGGATTGTGTACTGATCGCGGTCGATTGGATAACGTCCCGGAGAGCGCACCTCGCCAAGTACTGACACGACGAGGTTCTGGTATTCAACTGACACGGTAGGGTCTTTTACAAGGTCAGCGGAGATAAGCTGATTCTTTATCTTTGCAGCCAGTTCACTACGGCTGAGTCCTGCTACGTGAACAGTGCCAAGGATAGGGAAGTCAATGTCGCCTTTCGTAGTTATTGTATATAAGGATGCATACTGACCCTGCATTGTGTTTATGCCTGAACCGATATATCGTGTGATAGTCGGCAGGTTGAACAGTGCTGTCAGTTGTTGATCACGACTGTTGACAACGATCGAAATTTTATCTCCAGGTCTTAGCTTTATTTGCTGAGACTCTGTCATCCGGATTGTCGTCTCGTATGGTATATCTTGGAAATAAGTTATTTCTTTCGTAGAACCACAGGAGTAGAACGCAGCTATAATAAGTAGGACTGCTATAAGATGATTAATTTTCATGATTATAATG
>CAJPPF010000147.1 GCA_905372445.1 uncultured Prevotella sp.
GCCTTCGATGAAACGCCAGCACATCTGCTCAACAATCGAACAAAATCAGCCAAGGGTTCTAATGACCAGTTTGGGATAAAGGAGCCACAGCGCTCCTTTATTTTTTCACCTTAAATCAAGCAATTGTATTTTCCTTTACAAATTTTAATTTCTCCATGCAAAGTGTTTTCTGTCATCGTAATACAAAAATGAAAAAATCATTATTTATAACTATCTGATTCACAACGCGTTGCAAGAACCACCGTTTTCAGTTTCAAGAACCGCCGTTTCTTGCGCCTAAAACCGTCGGTTCTTGCCTCTCATTTCAGCGGTTCTTGAGCCAAGAAACGGCGGTTCTTGAAATCAGTTGTGGCAGAATGATGAGACAGTATATGAAATTTAAGGACAAAAAATCGGCACATGCAAAGAGAAAATCTTAGCTATGTGCCAATTCAATCAGGCTCCGATCTTAGATAGAAACTTTGCCACTACCACTAATCAGCGAGTTTTTTTGTCTACCGTCCCTTTTATATTGATAAAATGTTAAAAACATTGCACTACACAAAAATAATCAAACTGTCTTTTGGAGAAATCAAAATAAAAGACTATCTTTGTAATGTGTTGATTATTAATCATTATATATTTTAAGGAGGCTTCTATTATGTGTATATTAAAAAGAATGCAGGAATTTGCTGCTAACGGTGCACGTGTCTTCGGTAAAGCTTCTAAAAGACAATATCATTTCGAATCTGATGCGGTGAAAAGCATAAAGAAAGAGATGATGTCCGGCACATCAGGTCGTCACACTGATATTGAAAATCGCATGAATGACAGGCGCAAAGTTGATGCTGATGTGCGTCGAAGTTTTAATAAACTTATTTTAAAGAATGGCTAAGCAATCCATTAGCAGAAGAGAAACACAAGTCTCTATGGGAGATTCCATAGGGAAACAATTAGAACAGACCGTTTCAGTTGATGACAATTCTCTGCCGTCACCTCAGGAGTTGTAGGAATATCAGAAGATAGATCCTAATATTATTCCTTTCTTGATTCAAACCTCCATAAAAGAACAGAATCATCGGCATAATATGGATACCGAAAAAATGAAAATACTCAATCACTCCGAACGTAAAAACTGGAGGATGAACTGGTGGGGAATGTTCTTTGCTTTTCTTTCTCTAATACTTTTCATAGGACTCGCAGCTTTAGCCTTGTATCTTGACAAACAATGGTTTGCTGGTATTTTTGGAGTTGCGTCTATCCTGTCTGTTGTCTCTATATTCGTTGAAGCAGGCAAAGATTCTTCCAAAGAAAAGAAGTAAAACCAAAGGTTGACTGTTTAGTTTGCTTTTCACCATACACACAAAAACAATTGTATTTTCTATTGGCGGTTACAAAATCAGTCTCTTTCTTGTAACCGTTAAACCCAGTGTAGTAATACCCAAACAAAGGGTGCACCGAAAGTTTCAGCCAAGGAAATCATAGAAAGATGCTATGAAACTCCGCTTTTACCACTTCTGCATATATAAATCAAGAAGCATTGCTTTTGTTGAAGTTTTTTATGTCAATGTGATACGTTTCGTGTTTTATTGCGTAACTTTGCAAACGAACATAAAGATATATATATGACATTTAAAGAACTTGGTGTATCCGAAGAGATACTAAACGCGATTGATGAACTCGGATTTGCCTATCCGATGCCAATCCAGGAGGCTGTGATTCCTTTCCTCCTTGAGAAGAAGGATAACCTTATAGCCTTGGCACAGACAGGAACGGGGAAGACTGCCGCGTATGGTATCCCGACCCTTCAGGGACTGGAGAACATCTGTGATGCGCCTTCAGCACTGATCCTTTCACCAACACGAGAACTCTGTCTGCAGATTGCCGACGATCTCTCAGGATTCTCAAAATATATGCATGGCATACACGTGGTGCCTGTATATGGCGGTACCGGCATAGACCAGCAGATACGTGCGCTACGTCGTGGATGCCAGATTATCGTCGCTACGCCGGGTCGTCTCATCGACCTGAAGAACCGCGGCTTCGCAAACTTAGAGAATGTGCGTACTATTGTGCTCGACGAAGCCGACGAGATGCTCAACATGGGATTTCAGGAGAGCATCACCGAAATTATGGAGTCGCTGCCTGCCGACTGCCGTAAGCTATTGTTCTCAGCTACTATGGGACGTGAAGTCGAGAAGGTGGCAAAGAACTATATCAGCGATCATGAAGAAATTGTAGTAGGCTCACGCAACGAAGGTGCGGAGAATGTGAACCATGTCTACTACCTCGTTCATGCCAAGGATAAATACCTCGCACTGAAACGTATTGTCGATTTCTATCCGAAAATCTACGGAATAGTGTTCTGCCGCACCAAACTTGAGACACAGGAGGTGGCAGACAAACTCATAAAGGACGGCTATAATGCCGAGTCGCTCCACGGTGACCTGTCGCAACCACAGCGCGACCAGACGATGCAGAAGTTCCGCCGTCACACCATACAATTGCTCGTTGCTACTGACGTTGCGGCACGCGGACTCGATGTGAACGACCTCACTCACGTGATCAACTACGGTATGCCTGACGACACGGAGTCGTATACTCACCGTTCGGGACGTACCGGTCGCGCAGGAAAGAAAGGGACATCGATCTCTATCATACACACGAAAGAGAAGTTTAAGGTGCATAATGTAGAGAAGATAATAGGAAAGAAATTCGTCGACGGAGACCTTCCTACTCCTCAGGAGATATGTACCAAGCAATTGTACAAAAGCATGGACGACATCATGAAAATGGATGTCGATGAAGAGCAGATAGCTCCGTTCATGGACGAGATATCTCGCCACTTTGAATATGCAGACAAGGAAGACATCATAAAGAAAATTGTCAGCATGACATTCGGGCGTTTCCTCGATTACTATGCTAAGGCGCCTGTCATCGAGAAACCTAAGACCGGGCGTGCGGAGCGCAGTGGCGGGCGTGGAGAAAAGAAGTCGGCACGCTCTGTGGAGGCTGGCTACGAGCGGCTGTTCATCAACCTTGGAAAGGACAACGGTTTCTATCCGGGCGAGGTGATGCAGTTTCTCAACAAGCACCTCGGCGGACGCCAGAGAGTGGGGCATATCGACCTATACGGCAAATTTGCATATATAGAGATACCGAAAGACGATGCTGAGAACGTGATGGCGTCGATCAACGGGACATTCTACCGTGGTATAGAGGTACGTTGCAACCCAAGTGAGGACAAGTCTGCTGCCCCGGAGAAAGCATCGCGACGCTCACGTTCCGACGAAAGAGGCGGCGGACGTCAGTCGAGAGGCAGCGGACGCAGTAAGCGCGAGGAGCGTTATGAGGGTTCCGACAAACGTCGTGCTGCATTCTCTGCTATGGCTGATGCTACATCGGCACGTCGCGGACGCCGTGGTGCTGCCCGTCAGGAGAAACAGGAAGACAGCGGCGACTGGCGACAATTCTTCCGTGGAAGTGAACCGGACTTCACCGAAGAGGGTTGGGCACGCCGCAAGCCAAAGAAGAAATAAGGAATAGCAGTTGCCGTAGCAGGAATTATTATTTGTAAGCAGAGAAGAAAATGTATAAGTTGCTTTTAGCAATACTCGGGTACTACCTCTCAAATAGTTTCTGGGGAGCGATAGTAGGATTCTTGATTGGTTATATGCTTGACGAACGTTCCGGCAGTGACAACGCCAAGCAGGACACCGATTCTGCTCAACGTGGCTATGCCTACAACCGTAAGAAGAGCGGTGAAGCCTATCAGAATCAGGGCAGACTGATGTTTCTCGATGCGCTGCTCGAACTGTCGGCACACATCATTCAGGCTGACGGAAGGATAATGCACTCGGAGATGGAGACCGTGCGCGAATTTCTGCGACAGTCGTTCGGACCACAGACAATGGAGGCGTGCAACAAGCGATTGCTCACAATATTTCAAGAGCGCAAGAGCTTGTCGGAGAAACAGTCGTGGCAGCGAGTATACAATTCCTGCCAGACGCTGCGAATGTCGATGAACCAAGAGACCTGCCTCCAGCTAATGGCTTACCTTGCCGAGATAGCCAAGGCGGACGGAAAGATAGGCAATGAGGAGATGACGGCTATGCTCAACATAGCCTCTGCGCTTGGACTAAGTCCGTCGGTGGTCGACCAGTTGCTGTCGTTGGGTGGCAAGTCGATGGAAGACGCTTACAGAGTGCTTGGCATCAGACCTGATGCGAGCGACGACGAGGTGCGTCGTGCCTATCGTAAAATGGCACTGCAGTATCATCCCGACCGCGTGGCAATGCTCGGCGACGACATCCACGAGTCAGCCACAAGGAAGTTTCAGGAGATAAACGACGCAAAGGAGAGGATATTCAAGCAGCGCGGACTATGACGACCACTGCTGTATCTATATCATATATATAAGGTATATAAAAGCAATAATCCCCGGACAGAAGACCGTCCGGGGATTGTTGTTTTGCATAACCCCAAAACGGTCAATAGACCGCGGTGTAGTTTTATTATCAAAGAAGCAAGAGCTTTCCTACTGCTTTCGCCCGCTTGTGTGGCATATTAGCAGCCTTATTACCTTGACGTAGCCCGCTACGCCCGCGGTAACAAGACTGCTAATCTGCTCCGTAATCAGACGAAATCACTTAGGAATCTATTGACCGTTTTGGGATAAATAGCGTTTGTTTTACTATGTATGCCCTCCCTTTAGTGGGAGAATCGTTGTAAATGGCAGATTAGATACCGATGTTCACACCGAGTGCGAAGAATGTATCGTCAGCACCATTGACCCACTGATACTTGCACTCAGCGAAGATACCTACTGCACTTGTCAGCTCATATTTAACGCCACCACCAAGGTTTACACCAATCTTTGTTGTTGAACCGAAACCCTTAACACCCCAGTTGCACAGTGAAAGACCGGCAAGTGGATATACCTGGAAGTCCTCAGCAACATCGAAGTTGTAGTGGAAGTCAGCGTCGATAGTCCACACATGACCATTCTTAACAAAATAGTAGTTAAAGCTCGGAGCGAAATCAATTTCCTTTACAATCCCCGTTGTCAGACCAACACCGAGACCGAAATCGCCACGTAGATCACCCTTGATGTCAACACTCTGAATCTGTGCAGACGCTGCAATTGTCATTACAGCGAGTGTAAGAGTTACAAAAATTTTCTTCATAATTTTCTCTTATATTAAAATAACGTGATTTTATCAGTTTGTCCTTGTGTCACGAATATATACCTAAACAAATAACAGTGCAAAGTTATGCCTTTTATCTGAGACTGCAAAGTAAATACTCACTTTTTTCATTTCATACCATTATCCCGAATCGGGTATTAGAGTCCTTGGCTGATTTTGTTCGATTGTTGAGCAGATGTGCTGGCGTTTCATCGAAGGC
>CAJPPF010000148.1 GCA_905372445.1 uncultured Prevotella sp.
TCTCCACACAGATGGACAGTCTTATTCCGGCAAGCAAGATTTCCAACCTCACGCAAGGTATGTTCGTGGGGGCAGTGTCTGACAATTTTGACGAACGTATTGACCAAAAGATTTTCCATGCGGAGATAGTCGTAGATAGTGCCAAAATCTCCGCCGAGATGAAAGCCTATCAACCAATCCCTATAATCGCGGACTTTACAAACGAAGATGGCTCCGACAATCTCAAAGAGACCATCGAAGCCAACTATAAACGTGTCAAACAAGAGATTATCTCACTTGTGGAATCGGAGAAGGAACGCATCAAGGCCGACCCGGCTCTTGCTCACTTAAATAAGGAGTAGCCCGTTTGCCGAGCCGTTTGCCGAGCTTCGGAAAGTCTGCCGTCGTTTGTCGGGACGTCTGCCGAGTCTCGGCATTTAACATCTGTTATACCTTGACGTTTTCCGAACTTCGGCATTTAACATCCGTTACGCCTTGACGTTTTCCGAACTTCGGCATTTAACATCCGTTATGTTTTGGTGTTTTCCGAACTTCGGCAAGGCTCTCAGCATTTTACGTTTTTCATTTTATATATACTTAATATATGAGTCGGCCTTGCCGAGACGAGTTGATGAGCCCATAGGTACACTCTTTCAGTCGGCTACGCCGAGACGAGTTGATGAGCCGTCAGGCGAATAAATCATACAAATCTTTCCAAATCCTACAAATCCTTTTTTCATCTGTATTTATTTGTTCAGACGTTTCCCGAACATCGGGAGCGCGGCACTTGTTGCGCGCCGCACCCCCGATGAAAAGACAGGGTTAATCGTTCCACAGCGATGACGGGCGGCGGCTTGGGGCGTCATAGTCATCGTCGTCCTCCTCGCCGTCAAAGAAGTTGTTACCTTTCGACAGTGCTGGTCCCGTTGCGGGGCCCTCGCCGATGCCCACGCTGGTGGAGCCGGCGAGGATAGCGTTTTCTAATACGATGGGAACCACATTAATTTCCGGTTTGATATACTTTTTCATTTTGCTTGAATGTTTAAAAAGTTAATTTGAATATTTAAAATTGGTTGGTTATCGGGAGCGCGCCCGTTTCTCTGAGAGATCTCGGAACGTGATGAATCTCGCCCTACGGCGGGCGCTCCCCCTTGATGACAAGAGATTTTATTTCACGATGACCTTCCGTCCTCCGACGATATAAACGCCTGCGGGCAGCTGGTGGCGTGCGTCGTCTAAGCGGTCGGCCACGCGACGGCCCTGCAGGTCATATACCGGACCGTTCTTCCCGTCGGTCGCTTCGTTCGTCACGTCGCCGATGCCGGTGGTCTCGCCGTCGAGGATGATGGAGAGCGTCTTGGCAGCAGAGGCTTTCGGACAAACGACATAGGCGCGATAAGCAGGAACGGTGGCTTCGGGATACTCCGTCGTTACCTTATGGAACTTGCCATCAGGCTGCAGGATGTAGGCGTTGGCTGCTGCAGCCGTAGCGTTGTCCACGCCGTCCACCGTGCCCACGAATCTGAAAGCTCCGGCGGGCTGCTTCAACCCATCGTCCTTGTAGGCTTTCACCTGTAGGTTATAGCCGTCGAGCTGTGGCGTGCCGCCGGCAGTGATGTAATACGGGCGGTATGCCTCGAGCTTATCTTTCGTTTCCTTAAAACTGATTGAGGTGTTGCTGCCGGCCGAGAGGTTGTAGGCTGTGAAACTTCCGTTACGAGGCAGCTCGTAAGGCAGGCACACCGTGGCGTTGTTCTTGCTGCTGAGGGTGCGCTCGTAGGTTGTCTTCGTGGCGAGGAAGTCGAGCCCGATGGGCAGTGGTGTGCCGTCGGTGAGGCGGAAGTCTTCGCATGCCCAGCGGCTGTTCGCCGCGTCGTAGTACACGTAGTTGGTCCTGCTCTTGTCGGGCGCGTGGTAGAGGTTGGGCATTTCGCCCAGCACCTGTGCCCAATGGCAAACGTCGGTGCGGTTGTTCTGCAGGAGCTTGGTTACCTCGCCGCTCTTGAGCTGCTTCTCGGTTACCTGCGTGCCCTGTGGAATTTCGCCGCATTTGTTGAGGTGGTAGCAGTTGTTCAGGGTGGTGTACTTCTCGGGAGCAAAGGTTCTTAAAGGTCCGTACAATTGGGTAACATTGCCTGCGCCGAGGTAGAGGCAGTTGTTCAGCGTAACTGGTTTTGTTGTAGGCTCGTTCTTATAACCAAGATCATATATAAACCCGGACATCGTAAGTCGGGCCCAGTCAGACGGGCGGAAAAATACTTTGACGAGGCAGTCGGTCATGGTAATCGAGGCGTTATATCCAGAGTAAATCATGCCGGCGCCATATCCCCTGTTGTCAAGTGTGATCACGCCATTAGTAACGCATTTGGTCATGGTAAGACTACCTCCTAATATCTCGCAAACCATGCCGCCAACATCGCCATCTTTAACCGTTAGATACATATCGGTGATGCAGTTGGTGATAGTGGTATTGCCGTCCGCATTGCTAATCAATCCGCCAAAGATACCTCTATCCATTTCAGAATTTATGTTTCCTGTAACGCACAGGTTCTTGATGGTGGCGTTGTTCACACTTTGGAAGGGGGCTATCTTGTAGCCTTCTTTTGGATACCAGCTGACATTGAGCGTATGCCCCTGCCCGTCGAAGGTGCCGGTGTAGGGTCTGCCGAAATCGACGATGGCATAGCTGTACTCATTATTGCCCACCATCGCGATGTCCCTGCCGAGGTTGATGTCGGCAGTCATCTTGGCATCGAGATTAGTCTGTCCGTCCTTCACGAGTTCGCAGAACTCTTTCCATTCTTCCTTCGAACCTATCATGTAACAGTTATTTATGAGTATGGTTACAATCACGGTGCGGTCGGCTGTGATGGGGGTGGAAGTCGTGAATTTGCCTGAGAAAGTGAAATTATAAGTATCTTGAGGGTTGAAGTTGCTGCCCAATATCTCCTTCGCCGTGGGCAGCGAGCCGTAGATACCCTTGCCGCGGTTGGCGTAGCGGGTGGTTCTCACCTGTCCTTTGTAGCTGAACTTCACTTCATACACCATCTTCAAGGGAGCGTTGGTAGGCATCGGCTGCGCGTCGCTGTCGAGATCTTGTCCCCAAATCGTGTATTCCCCCCTGCCGGCCTGCAGCTTATAGGCTACGTAGCCGTTCCGCAGCTGCTCGGCGGTTACCTGCGTGCCTTGTGCCTCACCGCAGGGGTTGAGGTAGTAGCAGTTGTTGAGGGTGGTGTTATAACCGAAGGTGTAGCTGTTCCAGCCGTTGTTCTCGCCGGCGTAGAGGCAGTTGGTCAGGGTGCAGGTGCCATACTGATTCCTTACAAATCCTGCCATATATCCCTGGCCTTGCCCCGTCGTGGCGTGGAACTTGCCCTTGACGACGCAGTCGGTGATGGTGACATTGGCATTATTCCATACGCATTCAATCATGCCCGCCGCGTCGCATCCGCCTTCGTTATAGCTGCTCGTGATGTTCACTGCGCTGACACAGCCCGAGATGGTGGTGGTGCCATAGACGTTGCAAATCAATCCTGACAAAAAGTGGGTGTTCGAATTGATTTCTCCTTCGGTGCGCAGGTTCTTGATAGTGGCACCCTCCACACTCTTGAACGGGGCTATGTCGGTTGCGTTGCCGCTATTCCAGTTGATCTTCAGCGCGTATTCCTGTCCATTGAACGTGCCGGCGTACTTGTTAGCGTTGGTTCCCACCATCACAATGTCCCCTCCGAGGTTGACGTCGCCGTCAAGGCGAGCGTTGAGATTGGTCATGCCCTTTTCGTTGACGAGTTTACAGAACAGCTTCCACTCGTCGGCGTCCTTGATGAGCATCGCGCCGTTGCGGTCCCTGCGTATCACATAGAAGGTCTGCGAGAAGGAGGCCGCCTCGTAGTAATCGTTCTGCGCCTGTTTGATGGTGATGGTCACCTCGCCAGCCTTACTGCCGCACTTGACCCTGCCGTCAAAATTGACGACATTGGGATTGCTGCTGGTAACGCTGATTCCCCCATTGTCCGTATTGTAATCTCTGTGACTGCTCGTGTTATGGTTGAACAACTCGAATATGCCGTAATTATCGCCGCAGGAAATCAGGTTGACCTCATTTTTCTTACTGAAGGTTACCTTGTCGCGCATCACGTTGATAGTAGTGCTACCCTCCGATTTGGCATATGTGCCATTGGCAAGGTAAGTGACGGTGAAGACTCCCTTTCCGGGGCGCATAATATGTAACTTACCCCCATCGAGGACTTTCGCGATAGTGCCATTATTCTCCAGAGAGTACCGGACATTGCCGGTGTGCCCATTGGAGATGATTTCGGGCGTTATCCAACCCGACATGGAGTATACATTATACTGTGAATGCTTAAATCCCACGCTGACGGCCTTTACATAATCTATCTCGTACACCGCGAACTCCACGTCTTTTAGCGCTTCTATCCTAATGTCTTGGCTGGGCGCGTCCCAGCAGCTGATATTTAGTGATTTTTCATGAGTTTCGTCACTGAATTCATAATACTTTTTCTTATAGCGATTGTCATCCACGCAGTTGATGTAGGTTGGGTTCTCCAGCTGTTCGCGGATGCTAAAAGCGCGCACACGCCAGCCATCCTTACACCTGATGGTAACGGAAGAACCTTTTTTCATCACCCAGTTGCGGTTGGCAGCCGTCAATGCCGGCCCGGTCTTGCAGTCGCTCCACGTGACGGTAACAATGCCGTCCTTGGTTGTACGAGTACCCTCTACTTCGCCTCGGCTTCGGTAGCGAGCTATAGTTGTGTAGGATTTGCTCCACGCCGGCGCGGCCAGCAAGAAGACCAATAGAAAGAGGCAGAGCCTCTGAATTGTAATTGAATGTTTCATCTTAAATTGAAATTAAAATTTAAAATTAATAGTTTGAAATTTGAAATGAATCATTGAATTTGAAATGAATCATTAAGATTGAATTTGAAATTTGAAATTAAACCATAGGCTTTAGAGTTTGAAGTTTGAAATGTGAAGTTTGAAATGTGAAGTTTGAAATTTGATGTTTGATGTTTAAAGTTTGAAATTTTTAATGTGAGAACGGTTGCCGTCGTTTGCCGGGACGTTTGCCGGGCTTCGGCATTTAATATCTATTATATCTTGACGTTTGCCGAACCTCGGCATTTAACATCCGTTATACCTTGACGTTTGCCGAACCTCGGCATTTAACATTTCTTTTGCTTTGACGTTTGCCGAGCTTCGGCAAAGCTCCCGCCATTTGCTTTGACGTTTGCCGGGCTTCGGAAAGGCTGCCGCCATTTGACGGGACGTCTTCTTGCGTGTCGGAAAAGCTCCCATCATTTGACGGGGCCTCTTCTTGCACTCGGGAAAGGCTGCCGCCATTTGACGGGACATCTTCTTGCACTCGGGAAAGGCTGCTGTCG
>CAJPPF010000149.1 GCA_905372445.1 uncultured Prevotella sp.
CCATCAATAGACACAGAGGAAGGTAGACACTGCAAACATAGTAACTACGGCTGACACGCTTGTCTTCCGTGCGAGACGAAACGTGATAAATTATGCCTCTGCGACTGGCGTGTGCCGGTTGTTTTATGCAATGCTTATAACGAATAGAGGTAACATTATGTTTTTCTTTTCTGCATTAAGTTTCTTCATGGCTTTGCTGATTTGGTTCTCGACGGTCTTGACTGATATGCCGAGCTCGTCGGCTATCTCACTGTGTCTCAATCCGTCGCGCTTGCTCAAAAGGAACACCTCGCGGCAACGGACAGGCAACTCGTCGATAAGCGACCACAGATATGCCTCCTGCACAGAGCGTTCCTGCGCCTCCTCGTCGGTGATATAACCGTCTAAATCTGTTGGATCATAGACCGACACGCATGGATTCTGCTTTCTAAACAGGTCTATGCAGGCATTGCGTACAGATATGTATAGATATGACTTTGAGGGAATATTACATGAAGTGTTGTCGCTATGTTTCTGCCATAGCTTCACAAAACAATCCTGAACCACGTCTTCTGCGTCGTCGATATCTCCATTGAGATAGTGCATGGCGTACAGACATAGCGGACGATAGTATTTCTTGAATGTAGACTCAAAGTTCATTTTGAGGATTCTTTCCTGCAAAATTACTCTTTTTTACCGAATATATCACTTACCTATTTACAGAAATTTGTTTCTTTAGAAGTAAAGTGCTAATTTTGTATACACAATCAAATCAACACAATAATGTTAAGGACATTTTTTATAAGTATTCTGCTTGCATCGGTAATCAGCGCCGCTGCTCAGCAGACGTTCGTCCATGGTGCCGACGCCAGTTGGGCTTCGGAGATGGAAGCCGACGGCATGAAGTTCTATAATGACAACGGTCAGGCGACCGATATATTTCAGCTCATGAGCGATATAGGCATGACTGCTGTGCGCCTGCGAGTATGGGTCAACCCTTCGGTATTTGGCTATGGTGCATGGTGCGACAAGGCTGATGTCGTCAGGAAGGCACGCCGTGCTCATGACAAGGGACTTGATTTGATGATTGATTTCCATTACAGCGATTTCTTCGCCGACCCTGCAAAGCAGAATATTCCTACCGACTGGAAGGGTTATGACATGGCACAGTTGAAGGACGCCGTTCGCAGTCACACCACCGATGTGTTGCAGGCTCTCAAGGATGAGGGCATCACTCCGCGTTGGGTGCAGGTCGGTAATGAGACCAATGGTGGGATGCTATGGAATGCAGGTAAAATAGATTGGAACAAGACCGGTTCAAATCGTTATGCCGCCTATGTGGAACTACATAATACAGGCTACGACGCAGTGAAGGCAATATTCCGCGATGCTTATGTGATACTTCATCTCGCCGACGGTTATAAGGCAGGCGACTGGGACGGATGGTTCTTCGCCGACTTCAAGAACGCAGGGGGAAAGTTCGATATGATAGGTCTGTCGCACTATCCCGACTACAACCAATGGTCGAGTAAAGCGGCAGGCACGGCGAGCAACTACAATGTTGCCAACAGCGTAGAGACGTTGGGCAAGACGTTCGGAGTGCCTGTGATGATATGTGAGACAGGTTTCCGACAGAGCGATGCTGCACGTGCGAAAAGAGTGATGCAGGACCTCATGGAACGTCTGAAGGCAAGCGCTCATTGTGCAGGAGTGTTCTATTGGGAGCCGGAGACGGACGGGAAATGGAAACCGCAATATTATTATAAGGTGAACTGGAACGCTTACGATATGGGCGCTTTTTCAGAAGGACGTCCTACGGTCGCTCTGGACGCGTTTAGAAAAAACACGCAGACGGCGATAGAGATTGTCTCTATGCCTGCGGATTCATACGCCGGCGATGAATACATATATAATCTTCAGGGTCAGCGAATGAAGAGTGCCCCACAGCATGGTGTCTATATAAAGAACGGAAAGAAGATAATTCAGAAGTAAAAACAAAACACTATCTATTATGAAACAAACTGCAACAATGTTATTGTTCCTGCTCCTTGCCATGGCAGGTCAAGCCAAGGAACAGAAAAGACTCGTCATCATCACTGTCGACGGAATGCGTTGGCAGGAGTTGTTTGGCGGTGCTGACGCTATGCTCGTTAACGAAAGTCGCTATGTAAAGGACGTAGAGACGACGAAGACGCGCTTCTGGCGTGCCACAGCAGAGGAGCGCCGTGAGGTACTGATGCCTTTCGTGTGGAGCTATGTAGTGAAGAACGGGTATCTGCTGGGCAATCGGAACAAAGGTAGTCAGATGCAAGTGGCAAACAGTATGTGGTTCTCTTATCCCGGATATAGCGAAATATTCTGCGGATATGCCGACGACGAGCGTATCAATGATAATGCTGCCTTGCCTAACCCGAACCATAATGTACTGGAAGCTGTCGCCAAGGATCCGCGTTACAAAGGCAGTGTCTGTATGTATGGCTCATGGGAGTCGACACGCTATTGCATCAATACCGAGCGTGCCGGAATACCTGCAAGTGTGGCTTACGAGAAGAATATAGCAAAGCATCAGAACACAACTCTCGGCTTACTTGATGAGATGTTATCCACCATGCCACGTGTATGGGGGAGTGAGCGCTTCGACTCTTTCACGTTCGGCTATGCACTGGAGACCCTGAAACAGGACCACCCAAAGGTTATGTGGGTGTCGTTCGGCGATACCGACGAGTTCTGCCATGAGAGCAGATATGACGCTTATCTCGATGCATGTCATGCTACTGACTTTTTTATACGCCGTATCGTAGAGACATGCGAGGCGGATGAATTCTATCGTGGCAAAACAACATACATCGTCACCTGCGACCACGGACGAGGAATAAAGACGGGATTCGTCGGTCATGGCAGTGGCACATCAGGCTCAAACCAGACGTGGTTCATGGCTTTCGGTAACGATGTTGAGAAGCTCGGCGAGACCATGAACAACGGTCCTCACTACAATCAGCAGTTTGCTGCAACCATAGCCGACATTCTCGGCGTTGACTTCACTCCCGACAATGGCATTCGCCAGAAGCCGCTCGACCCGCATTACAGGGCTACTCCGCTCGTAGATGAGACCAAGGAAAATTTCATAGAAGGTGTTTTTCCTGCCGTAAAAGCGACGAAAAAGGGCAAAGGACTGCGCTATACCTATTATGAAGGAAAGTTCCAGAAGGTAGCTGATATCGTCAACGGCGAGAAGAAAGATGAGGGCATAGTAAACAATTTCCGTATAGACGGAGCAAAGACCGACGACCATTTCGGGTTTGTGTTTAGTGGTCTGATAGACATTCAAAAGGGAGGTCGTTATATTCTTTCATGCACATCAGACGACGGCTCGAAGGTATGGATAGACGGCAGAGAGGTGATAGACAACGACGGCGGTCATTCCGACAATCTCAAAGAGGCATCCGTTGACCTGGAGAAAGGGTTGCACCGCATAGAGGTACATTATTTCGAAGACTACGCAGGCGAGAGCTTAATGATAGGCATAGAGGGCTCTGGCGTCTCTGCAATAGAGATTCCCGACGCTATGCTTTTCCATGAATAGACGGTTGCGTGAACGCTGGGCTACACCCTTTGTCATTGTAACTTCAGCAATGATATGATGTGCCGGCATTGATAAACCTGAATCGGTCATTAGAGTCCTTGACTGATTTTGTTCGATTGTTGAGCAGATGTGCAGACGTTTCATCGAAGGCGTAGCGGGCTACGTCAAGATGAAATGGCAACGCAGATGCCGGCAAGCGGACTAAAGCAGGCAGGAAGCGTGCCGGTAATTACAAATCTAAGCAAATGCGGTCTAATGACCGATTAGGGATAAAATCAGCCCCGAAGGCAGATAAGACCCTCGGGGCTGAATTGTTTATTCGTTATTCTGCCGTTCAGCTCTTCTTGTGCGAACCTAATGGAACGGTGAAGCCTACGAATGCATTGAAGCATTTGGTGCTGTTGCCGAAATACATGTAGTCTGTTGCAAGTGTCACAGGACCGAGTTTCAAGCCGATTCCCAAGCCCTTGCCGCCGCTCTGTATCATAGAGTAGGCAAGCGACATAGCGATGTTACGATTCATATTGTATGCCGTTGACAATGTAAGCTCCGTCTGTGTCTCAGGCTTTGTGAAGCGTGTGGTTGACAATAAGCCGAACGAGAAGTTGCTGTCTGGCAGTTTGTATTCGCCACCCAGTACAATGCTGGAGTATAGAGAAGTCGTGCGCGCCTTGCCCTCCTGCTGTTTTAATCTGAACATAGTAAAGTTCACAGCCTTTCCGTCAGATATTACATCTTTGAATTTATTAACATCGTCCGTATTATTACCATCAAACTTATAGCTCCTATTTGTATTAGATGATGCAATGTGTGTCGATTCTTTGCTCCATGAGATAAAGCCGAGGTCGAGCACTGCAGCCGACAGTGTCAGTCCGTCCATTACCTTGTAAGTGGCTCCAAGGTCTATGCCAGCTCCTATTCCGGCTATGCCGAGGGAGCCTTTCTGTTTAACATCATCTATATAGCCATTTTTATTCTCTATTATTTCAAAGCCCTTTATAGATGCTTCGCCTTCAGCCTCTACGGAAATATCAGCCTGTCCACGAATGGCGTTAAGCTGTTCTGTGGTTATATTGTTCCAGTCGAGTTTGTCCGGCAGACCGCTGAACTGTGTCTTTATGTCCAGTTTCTTTACATGCAGCTTCATGTTTGTCGCGCCGAAAAGCAACTTCACCTTTCCTCCTAAGGTCAGGTTGTCAGTAATCTGACGCGCAAAGCCTACGCCTGTTTCAAAGTATGAATTGAGAAACATCTGCTCGCCTCCTTGACTTGAAGAATAGTTTGCCCAGGCTTTATCGTTGAGTCCGTGGGCGTCTCTCATGGTCTTGAAGATGTTGCGTGGAATGATTGCGCCCATATCAGCTTTGAGAGAGAAGTTTACGCTCCAGAAATTTTTACCCTGATACCAGCCTGCCGATGCAATGTCGTAAGCCACACTGGCGTTAAATTTGTTTTCTTCTTTCAGATTGTTGTAGAACTTGTTGTCGGTGAAATAGTCTGCATTTGAACTGTTTTCTATCACATTAGTGATATTTTTAAAACCCAAAGAATTTGAGCTGACTGATGCTCCTATTCCTGAAAATACAGGAATGTTGATATAGCCTTGGTTGGGCGTTAGGGCAGGATTCAACTGCATTCGATAATTCAGACCGTCAATTGCATAAATGGAGCGTGTGAACTGTGCATGACTGCTTACAGCTGTCATTGAGAGCAAAAGGAATAGTCCTAATGACTTGAAGTGTTTTAATTCCATAATAAGATGTTTATATAAGTTCATAGTGTATAATGTCTTTCCAAAATAAATATAGGAC
>CAJPPF010000150.1 GCA_905372445.1 uncultured Prevotella sp.
CTTCTGCATTTGAATAGTCTGTGCAGGATCGCTCCATGTTAAACTACTTTTAGTGATTATGCTGTCGTTGGCTCCGTTACATTGGGCTATGGCACAAATTACTCTAACCCAGCGCAACACAACTGTTGGGACAATTATCAAAAGTATTCAGAAGCAGACTTCATACAAGTTCTTCTACGATGATGAGATTGCCGGTATAAAGGTGTCGGAGATTAAGTTGAAAAATGCGTCTGTGTCAGCAGCAATGAATGTTATGCTGAAGAATCGTAACATCACTTATAAGATTGAAGACCACATTGTATATCTGAAACGCAATGAAGAAAAAAGTTCTGCGCAACCACAGCAGGAGCAAGAGCTAAAGCCTGTGGTGAAGAAACAAGTAACGGGAAAGATAGTCGATGAGAACGGTGACCCTATTATCGGAGCAACTATTACCGTGAAAGGGACTAATGATGTGGCTGTGACTGATATTGACGGTAACTATGTAATCGAAACAGGAGATGCGTCACCGGTACTCTCTTATTCCTATCTTGGATATAAGACACAGGAGATTGCAGCAAAGAATCAGAATATCATCAACACGCAACTCATGGAAGAAGCAGAGTCGCTCAGTGAGGTTGTCGTTACGGCATTGGGAATCAAACGTGAGAAGAAAATGCTTGGTTATGCCGTTCAGGATATTAAAAGCGAACAGCTCAATGTGACGGGCGACCCTTCTGTCACTAACGCTCTGTCGGGAAAAGTGGCTGGCGTTCAAATGAATACAGCATCAACAGGATTGGGAGGTTCCACAAAAATAACTATTCGCGGTAACTCTTCGCTTACCGACAACAACCAGCCTTTATGGATTGTTGACGGAGTTCCTTTCAGTGATAACAACACAAGTGATGCTTCCGTATATGGAGGATATGACCGTGGAGGCACGAGTTTCGACATAAACCCGGAGGACATTGAATCGATATCTGTACTTAAAGGTCCTAACGCAGCAGCTCTTTATGGTTCGCGTGCAGGTAATGGTGTTATTCTCGTGACAACAAAGAAAGGTAGCCGTAAGCAGGGATTTGGTCTGAACTATTCGGGTAGTTTTACATGGAGCGATCCTGCACAGACTATTCAAATGCAGAAGAAATACGGTCAGGGTAGTGGTTCAAAGATTCAATATGTCTATGATGACAACGGCGTGGCAACAGCAATGACGGGCGAAAACTCTTTCGGTCCGGAGCTTGATGGACACAAAGAACTATCGTGGTTGGGCGAACAAATACCCTATAAATATTATGGCGACAAGCTGACCGACTATTTCAAAACGGGCTTTTCGCAGTTTCATACAGTAGCCGTTGGCAATTCTACCGAAACCTCTCATTTCCGACTTTCTGTGGGATATAATGACAACAGGGGTATGTTCAAGGACGAGGCGCTTGAGAAACTTACCATTGATTTGAATGCCGGCTCTGAGATAAACAAATGGTTCTCTACTGACGGAAAGATTTCTTTATCGCGTACAAAGGCTGACAATCGTCCGATGACAGGACTGAACGGCGAGGTGGGACAACTGTTGCTGATTCCTGGCAATGTACGTCTTGGGGACTTGCAGCACTATAGCACTAAGCTCAGACCACATCAGAACTGGTTTGGTCCCGACCAGCATTACAGTAACCCATACTATATCCGTCAGCGTGCAAAGAACTCTGATGAGCGTTGGCGTGCTTTCGGTTACTATTCAGCAAATCTGAACATGGGCTCATGGTTGAAGTTTCAGGCAAAGTATGCCTTTGACTATTATCGTACAAGAATAGAGGAGACTGACCTCTCGCTTGCCGATCAGGCAATAACAACAGAGACCTCCACATGGCAGTCGAAACTTACTGAAGACAAGATGTATCGCGGCGAAGAGAATCATTTTGAGCATAATATCTCAGGAATGTTCCTCGGCGATATCCAGATGAACGAAGCTTGGCGACTGGGATATACAGTCGGCGGAAATGTAATGTACCAGCAGTATGAGATTCTTAGTGCGACATCACAGAACATGCTCATAAAAAACCGTTGGTTGTTTAACACAGGTGAGAAGCTTGTATCGGCAAATAACGACGGACATAGCCGTGCAATGTATTCAGCATTTGCATCAGCACAGATAGCATTCAATGAGTATCTTGCAATGGATATCACCGCGCGCAACGACTGGTCGTCAACACTGCCTGCAGCAAACCGCTCGTTTTTCTACCCATCAGCATCGTTGAGTTATGTTTTCTCCGACTTTATGCGTTCCATAGAAAAACCGTTGCCAGCGTGGATAACATTCACCAAACTGCGTATGTCGGCTGCACAGGTGGGTAAGGACCCGTCACCATATAATCTGTACAATACGCGCAAGTTCGCTTTCTCTAACGGACTTCGCACACCGATTGTCCAGACAATAAAGATGAACAGCAATCTTAAACCGGAGATTAAGACATCGTATGAGGTCGGTGTGGATATGAAATTCCTGCAAAACCGACTTGGATTTGATTTCACATATTACCATAGCAGCACCAAGAATCAGGCAATGCTTGTCGACGCATCATCGCCTTGGAGCCAGCAGTGGGTAAATGCCGGCAAGATAAATAACAGCGGTATAGAGTTCATGCTTTACACAACTCCCGTCAAGACACAGGACTTTACCTTCGACTTCAATGTGAATGTGGCGCATAACGTAAGTTACGTTAAGGAGCTCGCCGAAGGTGTAAACCGTATATACTTTGCCGGCGATTCACATATGCCGGTCAAGGTAGGAGCAGTCACTGGCGGTAAGCTCGGCAACATATATGCCAATAAACTCATG
The DNA here is from genome assembly GCA_905372445.1 of uncultured Prevotella sp. Classification (GTDB taxonomy): domain Bacteria; phylum Bacteroidota; class Bacteroidia; order Bacteroidales; family Bacteroidaceae; genus Prevotella. Next base: position 2,822 of record CAJPPF010000150.1, read on the forward strand.
AAACGCGATGCCAAAGGACGTATCGTAGTTGATTCCAACGGACTTCCACAGCCGGAGACAGGCAACGGAAATCAGGAACAGCACATACTCAACAACCCTATTGGTAACATACAGCCTGACTTGCTTATGTCAGTAATGCCGACATTCAACTATAAGGGAATTATTCTCTCTGCCATGTTCGACATGAAGTTCGGTGGCGACATAGTAAGTGTTTCGGAAGGAATGGCAACAATGGTCGGTACATCAAAGCGCACTCTTTATAGAGGAAATTATGAAAAGGACGACTATTATCTGATTGTTCCGGGTGTGAAAGCTGACGGTTCTGTAAATGATATAAAGGTGTCTGCACAGAGATATTATCAGACTATCGGTCTTTATTCTTCAGAGCAAGGCTATGCGGAAGAGTTCGTTCATGATGCTTCCTACATAAAACTTAAGGAATTGTCTGTAGGCTATGCCTTTCCGCAGAAGATGTTGAAGCATACACCGTTCACTTCTTTGAAGTTATCGTTTGTGGCTCGTAACCTTTGTTTCCTAATGAAGAATACGCCAGGCAACCCAGAAGGTGGTTACGACACGACAATGTTCTCGCAAGCACTCGACTTCCTTGCGGTACCATATTCCCGTACATTTGGTTTCACTGTTAATGTTGGTTTATAAAAAAGAATAATAAGATGAAGACAAATATATATAAAGTAGGTGTATTGGCGCTTACGCTGTTGTTTGCAGGTTGCTATGACCTCAATGACCTTAGCCATGATCCTTATAAGATAGAAGACGATTCTACGTCAGGCAAAGAGGACAAACCTATAGAAGACAAAACAGATTATGCCGATATTAATATCGACTACTATGTTTCATCTGCCGACTCTGCCGCTTGCAAGGAGGACATAAATGGCGTACCGGGAATCTTCCGTGAGTATCTGTACCAAGGTTACTATTCGCAATACCAGCGTGCTACGAATCTTACTCATGATGTATATTCAGGCTACGGCGCATACAATCAGCCCAAACACCTGAACGGTTCTCCACGTTATGGCTATACAGACGGTTGGTCATCTCTTCGCTGGAGTGACTTCTATAATAACCGTTGTTCAGAATATCGCACAATGTTGCGTGCATATAAGTTCAACAATAACCCTGAACATTATAAGAATCAATTCTATAAGACACGTATCTACATGGCATTCATAATGCTTGCCCATACTGATACCTACGGCGATATGCCTTTCAAGGAGTATGTTCAGGCTAAGATACCGAAGGAGAACAATGTAGCTTATAACAAGCAGGAGGAGATATATGACGCCATGTTCCGTATGCTGGAACAGGCTGTTGACTCAATCAATCCTGCCGATGCCACACAGTATAACATCAAGAGTGATGACATATGTTACTTCGGCGATGACTACAAATGGTTGCGTTTCGCAAACACCCTCCGCCTGCGTATGGCATTGAGAATATCAAATATCAACCCTGAGCGTGCGAAGAAGGAAGCCATGGCTGCATTGAACAACAAGTATGGACTGATGACTTCCAATGCCGACAATATGCAGACTGTTCCTAAGTATGCTCCTATAGAAATGGGTGGTCAGAACGCTGGAGGCGATGAGAACGGTATTGCTATGTGTTCTGTTGCCTATGGAGGAGAGTATGTATTGTCATGGGACATGGAACAGCTCTATCGTAATCTGTCGACGGGCGGTGCAGAATATAGGATAAAGACAGGGCGCACGTCTTATGAGACAAAGCGCATTGATCCTCGCTGTCTTAAGACTTGGTTCCGCTCCGGCATGACATCAAAGACCATAGCCTCTGGCGAAGACAGCAAGAGCGCTGACTATGCGGGTTGTCATCGCAACGCCACTGACGATCAGGTGACAATGTCTGTCCTTAACTACAGTATCACCAAGACCCAGCCGAAACCACAATCTAAGGTTCTCGACACCAACTACTGGATGAATTATGCACGTCCTCAGGTGTGGTTAAGTTATTCGGAGAGCCTTTTCCTGAAGGCAGAGGCAGTTCTCAGAGGGTGGACTGGTGCAGACCTCACTATGGGAGTGAAGGATTATTTCACTGCAGGCATAAAGGCATCTATGGACTACTATGAGATAGAACCGACACTCACTAAGCAATATATCGACGGTGTTGTGAATCTCAACGACGGCACATTCGAATCGGGCGATAAGGAGAAGATGCTGGAAGCGATAATTACTCACAAGTGGATGGCTGTGTTCCCTAACGGCAATGAGGGATGGGCAGAGTTCCGCCGCACGGACTATCCTGCTCTTGAGGGAATGTATGATGTTGCAACAGGCAGAGTTACCAACACTTCAGGTGATGCCGTTCTCGACAAACACTTAATAAAGCGAGTTCTCTATCCTAACAGCGAGAGCAACAATCAGTATTTCATCAACAATTCGGAACTACAGACTGCCAATAAGCAGAGCTTACGCTTGTGGTGGGATGTTGCCGACACAAACGATGATAATGGAGTGCGTGTGAAGCCGAATAACTTCAGATAAATATATAAT
>CAJPPF010000151.1 GCA_905372445.1 uncultured Prevotella sp.
GGACATCCTCATTGTAAGAGAAGTTACCTACACCAGTCTTGAAGAGGATGTTCCCATTGGGTGCATAGCTTATCTTCATGGTTTCCTCTGTACCACTCTTAACGGAAACAAGCCTGTCGAGATTGTCATAGCCGAAGGTTTCCTGCAGGTTGTCATTTCTCCTGCGTGACAACAGATTATTGGTATCACTATCGTATGCCTCATCAAAATTTTCAAATATGATTTGCCCGCGTGCAATTCGACGGTTACTTTCATATCCCCGTGCATCGCGGGTCTGCGTGGCAGTGACTTTCCCCATAAAAGATGTACTGCTTACAAGACCATCGTTACTCTCGACCTTATAGATGACCTTATCGCCTATGACTGATTGTGACTTGAAGCCATAGTCATCATACTGGTATGCCACTTCCAGTCCGCCAGGGTATGTCGTCTTGGACAGCTGGTTATTGCTGTTGTAGGAATATGCAAAACTATAGGTTCCATGTCCATCCACATTACGCTTCTCCGTAATGATACGTCCGAATTTGTCATGGCTATATTCAACGGAATTATTATCCGCAGCCTGTTTTACTAATCTTAGCTTTTCATTACCTGTAGTGCCATAAGTATAAACAATGGTTTTCTGTCCGATTTGAGTAGATGCCAAACGTCCCAGATTGTCATAGTTGTTGGTAGTCTTGACACCTCTTCCATCAGTCTGTGTCAGCAATGTGCCATTAGCGGCGTATGTATAATTTGAAGTTCCAGCATCCGGATCAGAGAGTGATACCTGATTGCCGGCAACGTCGTAGGTCATAGTCACAGTAGAGCCTTGTGTCCTTACACTTCTTGGCTTGCCCACTGAAGAATATTGGTACTCTACCTCACAGACGGGATCGGTTGACCTGACGACATTTCCCCATGCGTCGAAAGTCTTTGTGTAGACACGTCCTGCAATGGTCGTAGTAACCGAACGATTGCCGTATGAATATGATGTCGACTTTCCTGAACTAAGTACATCTGTGATAACTCTTCCACGCTCATCATAAGTAAGCTTTTGCGTTATAGTAAGTTTTCCTATATTGTTCTCAACAAGTGAAACCTGCCCCTTTGCATTATAGGTTGTAGCCTTGGAAATACGCATTCCCTTGGCACCATACGTCTTCTGCAAGACCTCATGTCCTCCATCGTCATACACTACCGTTATGGAAGGCTTGCCAGTGGTGGATGTCTTTGTGTAATATTTATTGTCATTACTGGTACCCCAACCTGTTTCATAGGTTGTCTGTGTGCCGTCAGCCTGTAAGACGGTCAGTTTGCGTCCCCATCCGTCATAGGTATATTTAGTTGTCAGGACATTGGAAGGCTCCGTGACATCACTCTCTGTAAGCATATTACCCCATAAATCATACGTAAAGGTGTTGACGGCAGAAGATGGGTTGGTATAACTCTTAACGACGAAACGTCCCGATGCGTCATAATCATTGTATTTTGTTATTGTTTTTACTCCGTTTCCTGTGGTAACTGATGAAAGAATATTACCATACACATCGTATGTTGATGTAGTCTTGAGCGCCATATTGGTTCCGCTGTTCACGGTAGAAGAAAGCTCATTGCCCTTATCATCATAACTATAAGTTGTAACTGTTGTATGTGGCGCCGGGTCGTCAGCATGTTTCTGTGACATGGTTAATGTTGCAGGCAGCCAAATTCCAGACTTGTTCTGATAGCCGGAATAGGAAACCTTCTTATACATGTTGTCACCGTCATTTTTTACAGTCTCATCAACAAGGACGCCTTTTGATACATCATAGTTGGAAAGAGTTGTCGCCTTGTTGCCATCCAAATCCGTCATATCCTTCTTGGAAACATACGCAAAGTAATTCTTACCAGACTTTGATACGGAATATGTCGAGACAACCGTGCTCATATCCTTTCCGACAAAGCTTGAGGTCTTGATTTCCGTTGGGATCCAGAGGTTCTCATCCCATTTGGTAATATTGGTCACTTCCTTTGTACCCAATGTTATGTTCTCGCTGGTTACCGTGTTGAAGCCAAGCATTCCCCTACCTGCAATGTGCAGTCTCAAGTCTTCGTAGAAATATGTAGTCACCTGACGACCAACAGCTCCGTTGCAGTTCGTTACATTTGTCACAACCGACAGTGGAAGAGTATAGGTATTAACAGGGTATGTGCTTTTTATATTCTTTTTATAGACATTAGGGCTTGTAGCACTTGCATACTGGATGTAACTGCTGTTGCCCATACCGTCATATATATGTGTAATCTTCCCAACCTGCGATAGGTCATATCCTGACTTATAGATATTGATTTTCTCGCTGTACGTATTATCAGCTCTGTTCAGCATTGTGCCGTAATTTGCAAGTTCCGGATATCCATCGCCATCAAAGTCGCCAAGGAAAATAGTTCTCTCATTAGCATCATCCTCTCTATTTTTAGTATAGCTGCTGACTAATTTCAGATTTGTACCTGTAGAATAGAGCCATCTAACCTGAGTGTTTGTATATTCATTCTTGAATTTAGGGAATCCTCGATACCTATATCCTGCTTTACAAACCATCACATCAGTGCGACCGTCATGATCTATATCGCAAGTCATCAAGGCAAATCTAATGTTATCTTTGTTGGATTTATGGTCTGCAACGCCAATGTCTACCGACTTTGTATGAGTAAAAGTACCATTACCATTGTTGTGTGCTATCCAGAGACGGGATTCTCCAGACTTGTTGTATACGAAGTCAATTAATCCGTCACCATCGAAGTCGCCTTGCTGAATCCTCCAGTAATTGCCGAAGTCCGTCCCCGACTTTGTGTTATTTTCTGCAAATCTCGACGCTACAGCAGTACCTCCGTTATTGAAGTAAATCTTATAGCCGCCATTATACAGCAGTATCAGATCAGAGAGACCGTCGTTGTTATAGTCTCCAACACAAACTCTTTCAATGTCTTTGCTAACTCCTTGCGGCAAGGTGAGTTTTACTTCTGTAGAGTGTAGTTTCGTCCCACCGACAAATTGTACTATAGTACAAGGGTAATAATTGTCTTTTTTGCGTTGCTCCACACACACTACGTCATCCTTACCGTTGCCGTCAATATCAAAGGTTGCAAACAAAGGTGGTCTGTTCGCTGACTGGAGATTTACAGCAAAAGTATGTGTCAATTTACTCCTGCCGGCTACGACATCACTTCCAAAAACGAAATAGAACTCAACCTGATTCCAAAGACCCGTTACCTTATTCTGGAATGGAAACACCAAATCACTATATCCATCTCCGTCAAAGTCCATGACCGATACCCCTCCAAACATGGACGTCATCACATCCATGGATATACCGGGAGGCAACACATAAACTAAAGGGGAATCGTAGATTACGTGTCCTGTAGATAAAAGTTTGCTTCTGCTGACATATACATACGTATAGTAGCTCCAACTACTGCCACCAGGCATGACGGCAGTTGTGACTTTCACAGGTGCTATCCTTATGATGTCACTGACTCCATCGCCATTAAGGTCTGCCGAGAGAAATTGCTTACCGCTCTCCTCCACGAAACTATTGTCATCCTTTGCCGACACATCCAGCTGGGATGAGTGAACGTCAGAGGAAGGCAGGTATCGCCAAGAAAAATTAACAGGAAGCAGTTTTTCTCCCTTACCATTTGTCTCCTCAACCGCTACAAGACGTGTCCACTTGCAGTTAGATTTATCAGAATTGTCATCATAGGTAAATTTGTATGTGCGATATACGGAATTGTTACTTGTCGCTGTAACGGACGAAAGACACACGTCCGTCTTTCCTTGCTGATCCTCAATAGCAAACGGTCTTTCATTCTCTCCAAGGCTCTTGTATACAAAGTTAATTTTATTGATAATCCCACGACTCTTGACAGAGTTCATGCCATAGGTAATAGTAATAGGTCTAATACTTAGATTAGTGACTGCATACTCGTATGTGATGTAGTTATCGTATTTGTCAGTCGCCTTGTTGATATACCAGGAGGCTATACGTGCATAACCTTTTTTATTATTATATGCTATTTTGGAATTTGGGGAATTGCCATACTGGTAGGTCATACCAGTATTAGTTATGACCTCAAACCATGTCGTTGTTGTACTATAAGTGTAGTTACCATGCACAACAACTTTTGTAAACGGATCTCCTTCTACATTATAAGTAGCTCCGTTTTGTCCTGATATACCAGACTGGAGAACCAGCCGTTTACCATCAAGGTAAAAATTGTCGCTTGCTGTATAAGTAATTCCTGCTTGTTTGCCATCGTGGAACAAATCATATCCTCCCCTGGTAATTGCAGAGATACCTGTTATATTGAATCCATATCCTGCAAGTCCATAGCCACCATACTGACTATTGTAGGATAATCCTATCTGTGGTGTTAGAGATCCTCCATTGGGAATTTCAAATTTCAGATTGTAAGTTGCAGCACCAGAACCACCGATTGAAGTACTTCCTTCAGGACTTCCAACAGAATATCCTGCATTGAGAACAGGTATGTCACTTGGTTCTATAGGCTCATATTCTATAGGGTGAGGGTCTGGATGCACAGGTTTTACAGGGTCAGGTTTTACAGGACCAAAATCTATTATCTTCGCAGAAGATGGCTCGTATATTAAATGTTGTGCGGACGTGGTGTCTACCTGTGACATACTTCTTACAGACTCACCTCTATACAGACTGGCATTTGAGATTGTGTCCTGACTATTACTGAAACCGTGTGTAACCGCAGCCTGAATGTAGGTTGGCAAACAAAGTGTTAAAAGAAAAAGAAGATGCCGTATAATGTATGCCTTCATTATTTCTTTATGATTTTCCATGTTGTCGAGTTATTGTTGATAGTAATTCTGAGTAGGTAGATACCTGTCGGCTGATCGCTGATGTTAATATCTATATTATCAGTCTTTACAATCTCTGTCAAAATTTGTGCTCCCTGAAGCGTGTATACCTCTAACAAGCATTTATCCGTCTCTTTTAGTCCGGAAATACATATTTTCAAAACTCCTTCAGTAGGATTTGGGTATATCTTTATAGAATGGTCACGTAGCATGTCAGAGAAGTTTTGATCTTCCTGAGAAAAGTTTTGCTCCTTTGCCATAGCCTTTGGAACAGACATAACAATTTCACGTTTTATACGATTACCAGAGGCATCATAACTATATCTAATTCTTCCTTGTGCAGAACATACGACAGGCAATAAAGCCAGATAAAACAATAAGTAAAATCTTTTCATACTCGTTCTATCATTATGTTAATGAATTCTTCTTTTCTAAAAATAACATTGTTTTAAAGCAGTATGCGAGCG
>CAJPPF010000152.1 GCA_905372445.1 uncultured Prevotella sp.
GCGCTGATAGCTGCCATGACCGTCGGAGCGAAACTCCTGTCGTTTGAGACGACGTCCCTCCTGATAAACGATAAGCCTGTTTTTAGGAAGAAACTCATTGGCTATCTGCACTGCAGCCTGAAGGTATCCACCACCGTTGTCGCGCAGATCGATAATAATATTCTTGCAGTTTTGCTGTGATAATGTTGCCAAGGCAATGAGAAGTTCTGCGTATGTGGTGTCGCCGAAGTTTTTTATACGAATATAGCCTGATTTGTCGTCGAGCATATGAGTGGCAGTGATGCTCTTCTGTGGTATTTCTCCGCGTGTAATGACAAACTCCTTGATGTTCTTCTCGCCGTAACGCTTTATTCCTACCTTCACTTTTGTGTCCTTTTCGCCTTTTAATAGCTTCATTGCCATGCGGTTTGCCTCTTCTGGTGCTTTACCTTTTGCAGTGAAAGGTTTGCCGTCGATTGTGACAATCTTGTCTCCAGCTATGACTCCGGCACGCTCAGCAGGTCCGTTATTAATGACATTCTGCACATGAATGGTGTCCTGTCGAATGGTGAACTCCACGCCGATGCCTGAGAAGGAGCCTTTCAATTCATCGCCTACAACCTGAATCATGCTTGCAGGAATATATGCCGAATGAGGGTCGAGTTCAGAGAGTAGCTGTGGTATGGCGCCCTCGGCTATGGAGTCGATGTCCACCTCGTCAACATACTGGTCTTTTATTATATGCAACAAACTCGACAGTTTATTACTGCCGCTGCTGATGATGTTCAACTTGTTTCCACCGAAATGGTTTGCATAGAATGTGCCGATGAATATGCCGGCAACCATACATACTGCCATAATAAGTGGAGTAAATCTGTTATTTTTCATCTCCGGAATGATTCTTTTTCGTTTATTTCTTTATATACAACTTCTATACCTGCTCTTTTCAGAAGGTCTATGCCGTCATTAAGCCGATACTGCTCACCGTATACGACACGCCGTATTCCTGATTGGATAATCAGTTTCGCACATTCAATGCAAGGCGAGGCAGTCACATAAAGCGTAGCACCATCAGAATTGTTCGACGACCGTGCCAACTTTGTTATGGCGTTGGCTTCAGCATGTAGCACGTATGGCTTGGTGACTTTGTTATCGTCTTCACAAACATTCTCAAATCCGCTTGGTGTGCCGTTGTAACCATCACTTATTATCATCTTCTCCTTTACAACAAGACAGCCTACCTGGCGTCTGATGCAATAACTGTTCTCTGCCCATATCCGAGCCATGCGAAGGTATCTGTAATCGAGGTTGTCTTGTTTATTGTTCATCGTATTCCGTTTCTTTCGAGCAGTGCGTCGATTGTAGATTCTGCACCTTTGAAGTTCTTATATAATGTCATAGGATGGTCTGTGCCTCCTTTGGAAAGTATGCAGTCGCGGAAGCGTTGTGCAGTATCAGGATTGAATATACCCTCACGCTTGAACACCGCAAAGGCATCGGCATCAAGTACCTCTGCCCATTTGTAGCTGTAGTATCCTGCTGCGTATCCGCCAACCATGATATGCGAGAACTGCACTGTCATGCAGGTGTCCTCAAGTTGTTTTCCTAATATTGCTTTCTCCCATGCCTTCTTTTCGAAAGGTATGATGTCGTCTTCAAAGGCTGTCTCCTTGGTGTAGTAAGCCATGTCGAGCAATCCAAAGCTTACCTGACGGAGACACGCTGTCGCTACCATGAAGTTTCGGCTGTTGACGATGCGCTCTATGAGTTCGTCGGGCATTGGTTCACCTGTTTTATAGTGAAAGGCGAAGGTATTTAGAAATTCTTTCTCTATTGAGTAGTTCTCCATAAACTGACTTGGCAACTCTACAAAGTCCCACCAAACGTTCGTTCCCGACATCGAAGCAAATCTTGTGTTGGCGAACATTCCGTGCAGCGAATGTCCAAACTCATGGAGGAAAGTTTCAACCTCTCCAAGAGTAAGCAGTGCGGGCTTTTCCTCTGTAGGCTTTGTGAAATTCATCACTACACTGACATGAGGTCGTATGTTGTTGCCTTTTCGGTCAATCCATTGTCCCTGAAACTCTGTCATCCATGCTCCGCCTTGCTTGCCCTTGCGAGGGAAAAAGTCTGCGTAGAACACTGCCAGATACTCACCATTTTTGTCGAACACTTCGTATGCTTTCACATCAGGGTGATATACCGGTATCTCCGCATTTTCCTTGAATGTGATTCCATAGAGAGTCGTTGCAAGTCCAAACACTCCGTCAATGACTTTGTCGAGCTGGAAGTATGGCCGCAGCATCTCTGCGTCGAGGTTATAACACTCCATCTTCAGCTTGTGACTGTAGAACGACATGTCCCACGGCATCATCTCAAAGTCGTCGCCTTCCATTTTCCGTGCTATCGTCTTCAGTTCCTCCTGTTCTTTCTCTGCCGTAGGCTTGTAGGCGTCTACAAGGCGGTCGAGCAGGTCGTAGACATTCGTTGCATTCGTTGCCATGCGCTCCTCAAGCACATAATCCGCATAGGTCTTATATCCGAGCATCTGTGCTATCTCGCGTCGAAGGTTTATGAGGCGCTTACAAATATCAATATTGTTTTCCGAGTTGTCCTTTGTGCATAGTGTATTGTATGCCATATACATCTTTTTCCTCAGTTCACGCTTCGTGGAGTAGGTGAGGAAAGCCGAATATGAAGGGAAATCGAGGGTGAACACATAGCCGTCCTTCTCTCTCTGCTTAGCCTCCATACGTGCGGCATCGCGGGCAGTGTCAGGCAGTCCGTCAAGTTGTTCTTCGTCGGTGATGTGCATCTCGAATGCCTTTCGCTCCTTAAGCAGGTTCTGCGAGAACTGCAGTGTCAGCAGTCCCACTTCTTCAGTGAGCTTGCGCAATTTCTCTTTATCTTCCTCGTTGAGCAAAGCACCTGAACGTACGAAACCTTTATAGGCATTTTCAAGCAATCGCGTTTCCTCGGGTGTGAGTTCACGATGCTTCTCGTATACGTATTTTATTCTACGGAACAGTTCCGGATTCATCGACACATCATTGGCGTGTTTCGTGAGTATAGGACTCATCTTCTGCGCCAAAACTTCCATTTCGTCGTTTGTCTCACAACTCATCATGCACGCCATAACCTGCGATGCACGATCCAGCAAGTCGTAGTAATGCTCGCCTTTCGTCTCGTCCTTGAATATTAAGGTATTGTCAAACGTAGGCTCGTCGGGATTGCCGGTTATGAGTTGTATCTCCTCGTCGTCGCGGCGTATGCCCTCCATTAATGCTTCCTCGTAGTCCTCAAGGCGTATCTTATGGAAAGGAATGGTGTTGTGCGGTGTTCCGTATTCCTCGAAAAAGGGGTTTATTCTTTTGTTATTTGTGTTCATTGATTCTTGGATATTCATTCTGCAAAAATAATACTTTTTCCCCTTAAAAGCCCACTGCTATTCTCCTTTTTATATAATAAGTCCTGCGATTTAACATTTTTTCTCTTTGTGATAAATAAAAGAAAATTAACAAAAAGGCTGTTCTGACCACAAATACAGTCGATATTCGCCGACGTATTGTCCTTTGGTTGACAAAAACGCTTGTTTTTAGTATTATGTGAAAGATGCTGATAATCAGAGTAGTAGTTGTTTTTGATACCAACAAAAATACGAATCAGTTTCAAGAACCGCCGTTTCTTGGGTCTAATTCCTACGTTTCTTGAGTCTAAAACCGTCGCTTTCACACGCTAAAATCAGTGCTTCTTGAGAGAAAAAGCACGGAATGAAGCTGTTTTCTTCCCTTGTCGGTTCGCGAAGATGAGGCGTTATGCTATGCAGACTTGACAAATCTTTGTCTTTGGTTTTCTCGTTTGCTGAAAATCGCGAAGATGAATTTTCTTTACGAAATGTCAAGTTAGAGGATGAGATGTCTGTAATGTTGTCTTTGATAATCAAGTTTTGTCGTTCGCCGTAGTGTGGCAAGGCTAACGACATTTGTAGGGAAATTAACAGAGGTTTGTCAATGCGGAACGTGATAAATCACGCCCCTACGCCGGCACCTTGCCATTGATTGTTAGTTTTTCGTGTAATCTGTCAGGTGCGGAGACAAAAAGAGCGGATGCTCTTTCTGTTCGTCAAAAAACCAATGCTGCACCAGAAGGGTAAAAATCTTAGGAAGGCATCCACCATATCTTCAACAGCAGCAAAGCTGCAATATGGACTAAAAATTATCCCATCGAAATCCAATAAAGTAGGGATTTGAATCTTTTCTCGCCCTTCGTTGATGTTTAACCGCATCGGTTATTTTGACAATTGCAAAGATAGTAACTTTTTTGTAACTGCCAAGAAAAGCGTAATTATTTTTGCGTGTGGGCAAGAAAAGAGGATGTGCTTATTTTGACACATCCCCTTGAATGTTCATTTAAAAGCGACAAGGTCTTAGAATCTTACAAGACTCAACCTGTTTATAATATCATCGAACTTACGCTGAATTAAGTCTTTCTGCTTTGAACTTGCTTTTGCCAATCCACTTTTATACTTACGCATCAATGAGGGATTAATTCCAATACTTTTGGCGAGTTCTGAAACATTGATAAACGGAAAGGCAAGGAAGAATGCGGACATATCGTAATGATACTCTATTTCGACTCCACCAGCGCTGTACCATGCAGGATATTCTCCTGTTCTTTCCTTCATATATTCAGCCTGTTCCTGAACGAAATTGCTGAATTCGTCTTTTGCCTCTTGTTCCGTCATTCCACTTGCAAAAAGTGGAAGGTCATTGGCTGCATAGATGCTATAACCGCCATCTTCACCTTTTTCGATAATTGCAACAATTTTCTTCATATCTTTCTGTTTTAACTGTTATCAAAATGTTTACTTAAAAACCCACTCCAAAAGGAGTGGAGAAGCTTTCTTAGAAGCTCTTTAATCTTTCAATCCTGCAGCTTTCAGCATTGCATTCAGAGTTCCTTTCGGAATTTCCTGTGTCTTATGCCGTCCTACCGGAATTGAGTAAGGGAAGTCAGGATGCACATATTTGTAGAGCCTTGTTCCTCCCTTGATTGTCCAGCCATGCTGTTCAATCAACTTGTAAAATTCAGAATACTTCATAGACCGCTTGTTTTAAATGAACAATACAAAGGTAACAATTCTGTTTCAAGTCTCCAGATGTTTTTAGAACAAAATTGTTCCATTGTCTATTTTGAACATTTAGAAGGTCGTAACAGTATTGGAATTGCTAAGGATATAAAGAACGGGGACGTGTTTAAATACAGTTTTTATTCATGTAGATTAGTGATATATAGACCT
>CAJPPF010000153.1 GCA_905372445.1 uncultured Prevotella sp.
GTGATAAATCACGCCCCTACGCCTGCCGGATTGCCTAATTTCCCAGAAAATTTCTTAAGTGTGATAAATCATGTTCAGCGTGTTTTCATCCTACTCGATTCATTGCTATAATTTGTTTACTGAACACCAATAATTTAGAAAGAAGTTTTTCTTATTTTACAAGAACCTTTTTCACTGTTCCGTCGGAGTATTTTATGATGTTCAGCCCATGTTTTGACGCTGTGATACGCTGACCGTTGAGGTTGTAGCGTGTCACTTCTGTGCGTGGAGAAGTGTTCTCTGTCGCGTTGTGTATGCCAAGAATAACATCAGGTAGCGTACCTTCTGCCTTCTTGCGGAGCACGGGAGCCCACAGTCCTCCGATGACCGAACGGGCGCGGAAACCACGTACATGACGGCTGTCAGTCCAGTGCCAATCGGAGAGTGGCATGCGGTCGACAGTCTCGTTTGCCCATTTCCACTCCGGATCCATGAATAACTCTAAGTCGGCTTGGCTTTCGGTCATTGCTGCAATCCATGCAACCCAGTCGCTCTTTCCTGTGGCATCGCGACTGTCGAGCGGCAACCCCCAGGTATTGATCTTCGTCTTGTAGTGTTCTATGTCGGTTGCAATCACATCGCCGGTGTATGAGTCGTTGAAGATGTTCCATTTCCACAACTTATCCCAAAGCATGTTATACTTCAGTCCCCAGTGTGTAGAGTTCTCGAACTCCATGTAGTACCATTTGCCGTCAGTGGAGCGTGCATGGTCAACCCAGTAGTGGGCATACTCGTGGGCTATGCCAATGTGTTCGTTGTAGGCAGCCTCGTCGCCACGCATCTTGCATAGTTCTGCATAGGCAGCAATACCCATGATAGCCTTCACGGCAAGGTTTGCGTTGCGCGAACTGTGACCTTTGAAGTCGTCGGTACATAGCTGGTTGCCCGGTTCTTTGCCGTTGTCGACGAGATATTTCTTCCAGCGTGTGATTACATCCCAGAACTTTTCGATATACTCCATGTCGCCATCCTGTTTCGCAATGAATGCTGCAAGGGTTATGATGTTGGCATTCTCTTCGAGTGGCATGGTCGAACCGTCGTTTGCCCACGGATTGCCATAGACATTGCCGTTGGCGTGTGGATATGTGCCGAGGTCGTGGGCAGCGAAGTCGAAGTCCCATCGTCTGCTCTTGGTATACTTCAGTATAGAGGTGATCATGCCCTTCGCGAGTTGTGGGTTGTATGCCAGGAAGAGCGGTGCAGAAGGGTAGGTGAGGTCGACAGTGTTGACGCAACCGTTGGAATTATTCTCCTTTGAGAAGTACATGAGGTCGCCGTCTTCGTCCTCGAAGAGCTTATGTGCGGCGAGTACATGGCGATAGGTGCCTGACAACATCTCGGCATACTTCTTTCCGCCGGTGTTGAAAGCGTCATCATAGATGATTTTGTCCATGTCGCGAGCCAGCATCATGTTGTGACCGTAGTTGTTTTTATATTCCTCGAACGCCTGGAAAATGGTCTTCCTGTTGCGTGCCCAGTAGCCTTTATAGTCCTTGCCCCAGAGGCGGATGTCCTTCACCTCGTCATAGCCGAGCATCATATAACTTGCGCCCTCGGTGACATAGCCGAAGTCTTTGGTAAGAGATATGACAGGGTATTTGTCGTAGGTCTGAGCGCGGACGGTGCCATTGCGAGGATTAACGATACGTCCATACTCGGCAAACTCACTCTCGGAGGTGTTGACGTCAGCCATTGCCACCTCGCCGTTTATCTCCGGCAGGTAGATGTAACCCCAGTCGATGCTGCGCAGGTCGCCGGCGGTACGGAGTACGGGCTGTGCTGTAGAGCCTGCCTGAACATAACGCACGCCATTGTTGTTGACATACTGTGAGCGTGTCGCAACGATATCAAACACTGTCATCTCTGGCGTGAAACCGTAATAGCACTGTACGTCGTGAGCTTTGCCGTCGTTTGAGTGTACACGGTAGGTCACGTAGTTGATAGGAGTTGATATGAGGTCGAGGTCGTTGATTGCCATTGGCGCAGTGAAAACAACGTCGAGGTCGATAGGACCGCAGGTGAAGTTGTAGTAAGTGTTGCACGCGAGAACATCGTAGTTGTTCTGTACTGCCATCTGCTCTGTCGGGAGATTGCTCTTTATATTCTCGTAGATACCAAAGTCGCAGTATGCCCCACCGGTCTGATTCAAACACTTGACGGCAATGACGTTGTCGCCCTCGTGGAGATATCTGGTAACTTCTGCTGCAGTGAGCTCGCGAAGTTGGTTGGGAGCCCATGTGTAACCAGTGTTCACAACCAGTCGACCATTGATATAAAGGTAGAAATAGTCGTCGTGAGAATACTTGATACAGAATGATTTTTTGAGGTCTTCGGTGGTCAGCGTCATGTGGCGGCGGATGTAGAGGGCGTTGTTTTCGCCAGTCTTCCACCACTCGGTGCTGACATGTGTATGCCAGCTGTCCTCGCAAGTTTTTGTGCCGTTGTCATACTTTCCCTTTGGACATCCAAAAGCGCCGGGCAAGGTTGACCACTGCTCGGCTTTGAAATAAGTGGATGTCTCGTAGTCTTCGTTAGTCCATCTTGTAGTAGCTCCGTTTGGCTTAGTGCCGATATGTGCCAGTGCCGACCACGCCTGATCAGATGCCATCGGGAGGAATGGCTTGCCGAGGACGGCTGTTTCCTGCTTGCCCATCCAGCGATATACGGTGCCGTCGACACGCAGCAGACCGTCCATAGGTTTGCGTATATCTGCCCAATGTGTGGTATAGCCTTCGTTCAACTTGTTGTAAGGCGACCAGAAAGAGATGAACGGGTCGTTGAGGATGAGCGGTACTGAAGGCAAGCGCAGGTCGGTGTTCTTGTAAGGTTCGAAAAACTTAGCCTCCTGAGCAAATGCTATAAATGACAGCATAAGCAATAAGGCTGATGAGAGAAGCGTTTTCATATTGTTTATTTGGTTATTGTTAGTTCGCTATTTAGTAGTGTTTGAATAAAAAATAGGGCTGCGGACATCAATTGTTTGCAACCTTATACCTTATTTATATATAAGTGTCACTGCAAAAATACATGTTTTTTATTGAAGTGCCAAACAAATAACTTGTTATTTTCCGGTATGCTTTCTTTTGGTTGAAAGTGGGAGAGTGAGCTGTGAATTGAGTGAAAAACTAATGTCTCAAAACTCGCGTATTTTTAAGCAACTGACCCTTTGGTTGGAAATATTGAAAATATGACAGTATAGAAATCTTCCGTTTCTTGCCATATTGGTGTGCCCTGCATGATCAATGAACCGGTGTTTATTTACATGAAAGCACCGTTACATTTATAGAATGACGATACATATGTTAAATATTTTGGTAGTCAGGAATGTCTTTGAGAAGTAAATATTTTTTATCATCATAATCGACCTTGCAACAGTAGTGGTTCAGACCGTTGCTGATGATGAGGTAGTCTACGTGGAGTAGTAGGTTATAGACGGCAATCTGGTCGAAAGTCTTCTGTGTTATATTGACCGTTGGTGCCTTATATTCGATTATCATTCTTGGATGAAGAGCGCGGTCATAAAGTACAGAATCTGCCCTTAACGACTTGTCGCCAACATGAAGTGAAACCTCATTGGCGAGCAGTTCTTTCGGATACTTCTTATGCTCTATGAGGTAATGGATGAAGTTCTGGCGAACCCATTCCTCTGGTGTTAATGCCACATGGCGACGACGAAGCACATCGAAAACTGTAGGTTTTTCCTTTGTGCCTGCAATGTGTAATTCCGTTGGAGGTAGATTCAGTACGAGCATTTTTTGAATTCTTTTTCTTTGTAGTTACACCGATTTTTTCTATCTTTGCAGTAAGTATGCAATCCTTTTGCAAAGATAATAAATTTATAATAAACCTCGTCTTCTTTGATATAAAATCAGGCAATGGCAGAAACGAAAGCAGTAGCAACTTATGAGTCAATAATGCGAGATATCAAGGCTCGCAAATTCTCACCTATTTATATATTAATGGGTGATGAGTCATATTTCATTGATAAGATTTGCGCGGCAATAATGGAGTCGGTCTTGCCGGAAGAGGAGAGAGAGTTTAATCAGTTTGTGGTTTTTGGTTCGGATGTTTCTGCCGGACATGTGGCACTTCTTGCGCGAGAGTTGCCGATGATGTCGGAATATAAAGTTGTCGTTGTGAAAGAAGCGCAGAATATTAAAAACACCGACGACCTGGAAAAATATTTCGATCATCCGTCGCCACAGACAATTCTTGTCTATTGTCATAAACATGGGAACGTTGACAAGAGAAAGAAATTTATTTCGAAAGCACAACAGCATGGAGTAATTTTCGAAAGTGGAAAGCTGAGCGAGAAATCTCTACCTTCGTTCGTCGAATCTTATCTGAAAATGAAAAGTGTCGTAATCGAGCCAAAGATTGCGATGGTAATTGCAGAGTCGATAGGGCAGGATCTGAATCGTCTCACATCTGAACTCGACAAACTTTGCCTTGCTCTTCCTAACGACAGTCGACAAGTGACACAGGAACTGGTGGAGGAGAGCATCGGCATAAGTAAGGAATATAATACCTATGAACTGCGAAATGCTATCATCAACAAGGATGTTTTGAAGGTAAATCGTATAGTAAATTACTTTGACAATAATCCCAAATCAGGAGGACTGTTTGTTTTGTTGCCAAATATATTCAGTTATTTCCAATCGTTGATGCTTGCATGGTATTCGCCTGATAGAAACTCGCAAAAAGGTATTGCCGCTCACCTTGAACTTCGACAAGAGTGGCAAGCACGCGACTATGTGGCTGGTATGAGAAATTACTCCGCTTTAAAAACTATGCAGATAATTTCCAAACTACGCGAAATAGACGAGAAAAGTAAGGGTTTAGATTCGCCAAATACCTCCACAGGTGACCTCTTGAAGGAGTTAGTTTTCTATATTTTGCACTAAAAGTTCTACTTTTGGTGCTTTTTTTTGCTATTTTGTCAATTTCTGATAGGGGGTGAAAATGCCCTCAAATACCGATAAATACTAAGCTTTACGCAAATTCTAATGCCTCAAAACTCGCGTATTTCCAACGAAACTAACTATTGTACAGAATATTGCTAAAATGAACAAAATACGTCATTTTCAGCTCAAAAGAATTTGCCATTAACGTTTATTGATATTTACGATCGCGTATTTATAGTTTTAAATCCTAAATAAATATCCGTTTATATTTGAGTTTTTAAACCTTTATGTTTGAATATTTA
>CAJPPF010000154.1 GCA_905372445.1 uncultured Prevotella sp.
GTATGGGGCATTCTGACCTTGGCGGCAATGATTGGCAGCGTGATGGTCAGCTATGTGCGTGCCCGTGCTGAAGGGCTTGGATTGGACTGTAAGGTCGGTATCATGCAGCGTCCCGAGCGTGTGGTAGTGTTATGCCTTGGAGCTATTGTTGCCGGATTTATCGATAACGGCATACCTGTATGTGTGGCAATACTTATCATTGCCGTATTATCCAACATCACTGCCTTCTGGCGCATTGCTCACGTATATAAACAGCTGAAATAAAAAAGGACATCCTATCCTCCGACAACGAGAAGATAGGATGTCCTTTTTAACCCAAATCGGCAGGTAGATGCTTAACTGCTTTCGCCTGTCAATCTGCCACACAAGCATGCGAAAGCAATAGGGAAGCTCTTGTTCTTTGGTAATAAAACGGCACCGCGGTCTATCGGCAGGTTTGGGTTTAATTTCGACTGTACTTACTGGCTATTGGGTATGTCAGCCTTTGAGAGTGGTTTGTAGGCGTTTGAATCAGATTCTTATTGTTTCTTTATCGTGTTGCCCTGAATCCTTCCATGTTCTTATAACGGTTGCGCATGAATCTGTTATAGATGTTTCGCAGCCATAGGGGATGCGTCAGTATGAATGCCATACCGATTATAATCATGGCGATATATGCCCATGTTGTTCCTATCGTCATCTGTAGCAATGAGATGAGTGCTACAGGTACAAAGAAACATATCATCTCGATGATGAATTGCCATTTGTTGTTCTCCATACCGTTCTTTGATATGAACTTGGTGTTAAGCGGTTGTGATATTCGGTTAATCACTGCTAATTGGAACAGCATGAAGAACTGGAAGCCGGCAGTGAAGATGCCACAGGCGAGAACCATCAGAATCGACCATTTCCCTGATATCACCTGTGGGAGACAAAGCAGGAGAGGGATGATAAGGACTATACAGTTGAACCAGTATTTTGCATGCAGAATCTGCAGAATATTCTCTTTACGTACCATGAGTCCGTCTATGTAGTTCCCTTCGTTAGCCATAATCTTTATGATTGTCATGATGCCGAATAGCGCAAAGATATAAATGCACCAGAAGTTGGTCATATAGGCATTGTCATAGACATCGGTGAAAATGATGATGATTGACAGTATTATGACAGACGAAATGCTCATCAGCATGCTCTTTTGAGGGTTCTTGTTGCGCATGGCAGTCTTTATTTCCAGACCGATGAACAGCCCGAGCTCACCAAGACGGTCGAGGAACTTCATGTTTGAAGTGCTGCGCATAGTTTTCACTTTCTCAACGCGCGACAACTCTGTCATGACATGTGAGAACTGAAGTTGCCTGTTGATAAAGAATAGTGCTGTCAGAAGAAGGATAGGAATGAGATAGAGCATTATCCGACCTGTTTCGATTCCTGTGCCTATATTGCCGTAGAAGTTGAGCGCATCCTCTATGCTGAACAGTTTTGATGCGTTGAAGTCGAATGTTGAAAATTGCGTGGTAACATCTGCCCAGCTTACTCCTGGTGACATTGCCAGCGCTGCAATACCGGCAGGCAGAAGCCACCACAGCAAAGAGTCGGTGATGAGAGTACGTACAATAAGGTAGAACTGACTTATACATAATTCAAGAACCCAGAAAAAGAACAGTAGTCCGATGCACGCCCATAAGCCGTAGCTGAATACAACAGACATAAGGCAGTAGGGTATGAGCATGACGAACCATGTGAGGTTTGACAGGTTAATCATCTGTCCTGTGAGGAAGAAGTTGACGCAAGTGTAGCGTTTTATAGGCAACAGCACGTATGGCTTGATCATTTGTGAAGGTGTCTGCTGAGCCATGAAACGTACGCCGAAATCGATAGCAACAATAATAGGTATCAGCGAACAAATTAATTCCAACGCTGTCGTTGTTGTTGTGTTGTTGGCAATCATCGCAAAGCTGATGGCAAATATGAGCAGGTAGACATAGACCAAACCTGTCACGAAATACATTACCCACTTCGCTACCTTGTTCTTCTCAAGGTCGACCATTCGCTGCTCCGATAGCTTTCTGTGTCGGCGCAGCTCCTTGAATAGCCAGAGATTCCTGTTCTTCATTCTTTAGTTCTCTTTGTCGTTGATTATCGAAGGTCTACAATTTCGGCTGTTGGGAAATCCTTTTTGTTGAATGTGAAGATTGCGTCAGACTGGTTTGCATTCTTGAAGTTCGAGATGTTTATTGTTGTCCATGAGTCTTTCTGACGCATTCTGACCTGAGAAGGGATATAGGTCTTTGGATTGACTACGATATACATTTCCTGAACAGAGCGACTTTTGTTCTGTGCTACCAAGCGCACCTCGTAACTGCCATCAACGGTCTTCACTGAAAGTGTGTAGCCTGTCTTGTACATATTGATAAAGGTCAGGGGGTTCATTTGTGTCTGCTGAGCCTGTGTTGGCGTAGTTACATTCACCTCGTCAGTCTTTTTCGTGTATGTCCATTGGGTCTTGCCATTGAACCATACCGTTGCTTCAGCAGTACGGGCATTGAACTTATTACCTTTTATGGCTATCGTTCCTGAGGTGTTGCCTAACTTTGCATTGGCAATGTGAAAGTTCGCCTGAGCGCCACTTTTCTTGCCTACTATTGATGCTGTCTTATCAAGTATCTTCTTTGCACTTGGTGTGTCACCTGCTTGAATTGCCAGTGTCATTATCGACATCAGGGCTAATAGAAATATCTTCTTCATCTTTCCTTATTTAATGTTTGTGTCTCTTTGTTTAATTTGCCTTGCGGCAAGCTCTTGTTTATTGGACGCCTTTTATCTTCAGAAGTAAATTATTTAGTGAGTTTTCATCGGTTATAAGTACATCGCGAGGCTTGCTGCCCATAGCCTGCCCCACGATTCCTGCCTGCTCAAGCTGGTCCATAAGACGTCCGGCGCGGTTATAACCGATAGAGAAGCGGCGTTGAATCATTGATGTTGAGCCCTGCTGCGAGATTACTATTGCGTGTGCTGCCTCTTCGAAGTAAGGATCGAGGTCGGACATTGGACTTGCATTACCGCCACCGCCATTCTCGGAAGGAGGTTCAGGTAGCGCCAAAGGCTCAACAGGACCAGGCTGCTGTGATATGAACTCGTTGATACGCTCAATCTCCGGCGTATCTACGAAGGCACATTGGACGCGCACCGGTGCTCCACCATTGAGGAAAAGAAGGTCGCCACGGCCTATCAGTTGGTTAGCACCAGGCTGATCGAGAATAGTGCGCGAGTCAATCATTGCACCGACACGGAAAGCCATTCGTCCTGGGAAGTTGGCTTTGATGTTACCTGTTATTATAGTCGTTGTCGGTCGTTGTGTGGCGATTATCATATGTATGCCAACGGCACGTGCCAGCTGAGCAATACGCGCTATCGGTAGCTCCACCTCTTTGCCGGCAGTCATGATAAGGTCGCCGAACTCATCGATGATGACAACAATGTATGGCATATACTCATGTCCGGCAGTGAGCGATAGCTTTCGCTTTACAAACTTCTCGTTATATTCCTTTATATTCTTTGCTCCTGCAATCTTAAGAAGATCATATCGATGGTCCATAAGGACGCACAGCGAGTTCAGTGTGCGCACAACCTTTGTCACATCAGTGATTATTGGCTCGTTCACATTCTCGTCTGTAGATGCCATGAAATGGTCGGCAATAGGTGAATATGGTGTAAACTCAACCTTCTTAGGGTCGACGAGCACTATCTTCAGCTCGTTCGGATGTTTCTTGTAGAGCAGTGATGTGATGATGGCATTAAGACCTACAGACTTACCCTGACCGGTGGCGCCCGCAACAAGCAGGTGAGGCAGTTTGGCAAGATCGACCATGAACACTTCGTTGGTGATGGTTTTACCGATTGCAAGCGGCAGGTCCATGGTTGTCTCCTGAAACTTCTTTGAGTTCAGAAGGCTCTCCATTGATACTATCTGTGGCTTTTTGTTCGGAACCTCGATACCTACGGTGCCCTTACCTGGGATTGGTGCAATGATACGAACGCCGAGTGCAGAGAGGCAGAGGGCAATGTCGTCCTCAAGGTTTCTTATCTTTGCAATTTTCACACCTTCGGCAGGTGTCACCTCATACAGTGTTATGGTAGGTCCGACGGTAGCTTTGATTTCCTTAATTTTCACGCCGAAAGAGTTCAGAACCTCAATGATACGTGTGTTGTTGGCACGTACCTCCTCCATGTCAACCTGAGGATTTGTGGTACCAAAGTATTTCTTCAGAAGGTCGAGTGTAGGGTACTTGTATCTTGTGAACGGCTCCTTCGGATTGATTGGCGTAGAAAGGTCGATATGATCCTCTACAGTCTTGCCATCAGCTTTTTCCTCTGTCTTTGCTGTTTCGATAGTGAGTTTCGAGTCATTCTGTGACATCTCTGCAACAACAGGCTCAATCGGTGCAACAATATCCGCCGTTTTTGATAAGATAGGAGTATCGAGAAGTTCGTCAGAGAGATTGATAGGAGCGTTCTCCGGCTCTTCTTCCTCAAGAGTATTGTCGACGATATCAATAGTGTCATTGTCGTATTCCTCCTCAACATCAGATATCATGTTATTGCTTTCCGTGCCGGTATGAACGGAGAATTTTACCTTGTCTGTTATATATTTTACGGGGTTCAGTGCTTTACGTATTACCTTAATGGTAGTTGCGCTGAGTACGGTGAGGAATATGATTGCTACGATAAGCAGTATGGCAGTAAGTCCCGGAGGACCTACAAGATTCTCCGCCTGCTGAACGATGTATTCACCGTGCTTGCCACCAGGGTTGAATATAAGAAATCCGCAGATAGGAGACAGAAACTTTGCGAATGCTACTGAGCACCATATCATGAATATTGAAAGCCCGAAAAACCAACTCAGCAGATTCACCCTGTATGCGTTCATCAGCCGTAGGGCTACGAGTATGAAGAAAAATGGTATAACGAATGCTGACAGTCCGAAGTTGACTGTCATGAGTGTATAAGCTATTATAGCACCGAAACTGCCACAGTAGTTTTTAAATTCACGCCCGGGGTTGAGCCAGTCGCCTACTCTTTGTTCCTCAAGAAGGCTCTGGTCTGCCTGTCCTGTGCCAAAATACGACACCATTGCCATGATGACGTAAACGGTGGCTATGAGAAGGACTATGCCGAGAATAAAGTCCAATTTCTCGTTGCTGAATATCTTTGAGAATCCAACCGCTTCGCTAAGCGTCTTGGCATTCTTTTCTTGTGTT
>CAJPPF010000155.1 GCA_905372445.1 uncultured Prevotella sp.
TTTGCAGTCCGAATTGGAATGGCTGTTGAGCCATTTCCAAGATAGATGTGCATATTATTAAATAAGATAACAAGATGAAAAGAACATTTCAGCCACACAACCGTCGCCGTGTAAACAAGCACGGTTTCCGTGAGAGAATGGCAACAAAGAATGGTCGTCGCGTACTGGCTAACCGTCGTGCACATGGCCGCAAAAAGCTCACCGTATCAAGCGAGAACCACGGTAAGTAATATACTTACCCTATAATGGTTCGTCACTCACGACGACAAAAAGCAGCATCAGTCTATAAACGGTCTGATAGCTGCTTTTTGTGTTAATAAACAGAATCAACAATGCGTTTGTCCGAGTTTATAAATAAGTTTAGAAGTAAATACCTTTGGTATAACCTCCTTGCCATGGCGGGGGTGGTCTTACTGCTGTGTCTGGCATTGAATATCGGGCTTGGTATATATACCCGACATGGTCAGTCGGTAGCAATACCCGATGTCCGTCATAAATCTATGGTCGAGGCGCGTGCACTGCTTGAGGATGCCGGTCTGACAGTAGTCGTCGGTGATACCGGCTACGTTAAGGAGTTGCCTGCCGATTGTGTGCTTGAACAGTCGCCGGAGCCAGGTAAAAGGGTCAAGGTAGGGCATGGCATAACTCTTATTGTGAATGCTTCAAGCACTCCGACACTGACATTGCCCGACATCGTCGACAACTCTTCTTCACGTGAGGCTCTCGCACGACTCAAGGCTATGGGCTTCAAGGTCGGTATGCCGCAATTCGTCGATGGCGAGAAAGACTGGGTATACGGTGTTCTTGTCGACGGTCAGGCACGTGCAGCAGGCGACAGGATACCTGTCAGCAAGACCGTGGTAATACAGATTGGCAACGGAATGCTGTCGCCGGAAGATTCTGTTAATTATATTGATTACGACCTATATAGTGGAGAAAGCAGAGGCGGCGACCGGCATGATGTGGGCGAAGTAGATGATTTTGTAGAGATACCATAGTCTGGAAGCGTATGATAGATGAAACTATTGACTGTAAAGACGACCTTGACGACATAGAGCCTTCGCTTTATGAGCATTTCCGCATTGTTGCTGATGCCGGACAGATAGCTACACGTGTCGACAGGTTCATGACCGAGAAACTTCAGCATTCTTCGCGCAACCGAATACAAAAGGCTGCCGATGCCGGTTTTGTGCATGTCAACGACAAACCTGTAAAAAGCAATTATAAGGTGCGTGCAGGTGATGTCGTGACCCTCATGCTCGACCGTCCACGTCACGATACATCCATTCTTCCTGAGAATATACCTCTCGATGTCGTCTACGAAGATACCGAAGTGTTGGTTATCAACAAGCCTGCCGGACTTGTTGTGCATCCAGGTGTGGGCAATTTCACCGGTACACTTGTTAATGCCCTTGCTTATTATTTCCGCGATTTGCCTTCATACGATCCAAACGACCCGGAGGTGGGCTTGGTGCATCGTATAGACAAGGACACAAGCGGTTTACTCGTTATAGCAAAGACTCCGGAGGCAAAGACATCGCTCGGTGCACAGTTCTTCAACAAGACCACACATCGTTCTTATCATGCTCTCGTATGGGGGCATTTCGTTGAAGACGAGGGACGCATTGAAGGCAATATCACACGTGACCCGAAGGATCGTCTGCGTATGACCGTCGCTGAGCCTGACTCAGGCATCGGCAAACCTGCCGTGACGCACTACAAGGTAATCGAACGTTTCGGATATGTGACACTCTTGGAATGTATTCTCGAAACAGGACGAACTCATCAGATACGTGCTCACATGAGACATATTGGTCATCCGTTGTTTGCCGATGAGCGATATGGCGGAATGGAAATACTCCGTGGTGAGCGCAGCGCCTCTTATAAAGCATATATACAGAACTGTTTTAATCTCTGCCAGCGCCAGGCACTTCATGCTCGCACATTAGGATTTTTGCATCCTAAGACAAAGCAGCAGATGGACTTCACCTCCGAGCTGCCTTCCGATCTCGACAGACTAATAAATAAATGGCGTGCCTACATTAGCGGCACAACAAAAGATACTTTCTTAAAATGAGGAAAATAGCAATCATTTGTGGAGGCGATTCGTCGGAGCATGATGTTTCCATGCGCTCCGGTGCGGGTCTCTATTCATTCTTTGATAAAGAACGATATGACGTTAAACTCGTCGAAACACGCGGTCTCGAATGGAACGTCCATCTTGCCGATGGCATAATGGCTCCCATCGACCGTAATGACTTCACATATATGGAGAATGGCGAGAAGAAGAACTTTGATTACGTATATATCACCATTCACGGTGCTCCGGGTGAGAATGGAGTTCTTCAGGGTTACTTCGAACTTCTTGGTATTCCGTATTCCACATGCGGTGTCCTTGTCGAAGCGCTCACATTCGATAAGTTCGCGCTCAATAACTATCTCCGCGCATTCGGTGTGAACGTCGCCGATTCTGTGCTCATACGTAAGACTGACAAGCAACGCCTTTCCAATGCCGACGTCGTGGCGCGTCTCGGACTGCCGTGCTTCGTGAAGCCTTCAGCCGATGGTTCCAGCTATGGCGTCAGTAAGGTGAAGAGCGTCGATGAGATGGACGCTGCCCTCGAACTGGCTTTCTCTGAAAGCGACGAAGTGATGATAGAGGGATTCCTCGACGGCACGGAGCTGTCGCAGGGATGCTTCAAGACCAAGACACAGTCGGTGGTGTTGCCTGCTACGGAAGTTGTCACCGACAACGAGTTCTTCGACTATGATGCGAAATACAACGGACAGGTCGACGAGATAACCCCTGCACGCATTGCCGCCGACACCGCAGAGCGTGTTGCAGCGGAAACCAGCCGCATATACGACATACTGCATTGCAACGGTATCATCCGGGTGGATTATATCATCTCAAAGGATGTTGACGGCTCGGATAAGATCAATATGCTTGAGATAAACACCACACCGGGCATGACCGCTACGTCGTTCATACCGCAGCAGGTTCGTGCCGCTGGTCTTGACATCAGCAAGGTGCTAAGTGATATTGTAGAGAATCAGTTTTAACTTCAAAATATTCATATATGGCAAAACTTTCGGATTTTGATGATATCCGTCCTTATTCATCCGGCGAACTACAGCCTGCCTTGCGCGATTTACTGAAAGACCGTCAGTTTCGCGTCATGCTCAAGGGCTTTGCCCCGTGGCTTCCTGCTTTTGTCATTGATAATGTTCTTAAGTTAGGATTCATTGGTGTGCGTACGACAACCGATTTCCAACGTCGTTTCATGAAACACGTCGTATATTACGTTCTGCGTAAATCCTCCGACGGCTACACATTCCATAACCACAAGTCGGTAACATGGGAGCGTCGCTACACTTTTGTGAGCAACCATCGTGATATCGTGCTCGATTCTGCCATACTCGACTATCTGCTCTTTAAAGCCAAGGCGCCCACCACGTGCGAGATTGCCATTGGCGACAACCTTCTCATATACCCTTGGATACGCATCCTTGTGAAGATGAATAAAGCATTCATCGTTCATCGTTCGCTTACTCCAAAGGAGATGATGAAGAGCTCCATAAAGATGAGCGAGTATATGCACTTCGCTATCAACGAGAAGAAAGAGAATATATGGATTGCGCAGCGCGAGGGACGTTCGAAGGATTCCAGCGACCACACCCAGGAGTCGGTGCTGAAGATGCTTGCCTTGGGTTTCGACGGTTCACACGCTGATGCTCTGCGCGATATGAATATCGTGCCGCTTACCATTAGTTATGAATACGACCCCTGCGACTATCTCAAGGCAAAGGAGTATCAGTTGAAACGTGACAACCCGTCATATAAAAAGAGCCGTCAGGACGATCTTGACAATATGAAGACGGGAATATTCGGTTATAAGGGACGCATACATTACGCCACCTCGCCGTGTATTAACGAATGGCTCGACGAGCTTGCCGACCTCCAGGTGCAGGAGTTCTATCAGGAAGTGGCGCGTCGTATGGACACACAGATACACAGCAACTACCGTCTCTTTCCCGGCAATTACATTGCTCTAGACCGTCTCAACGGCACCAAGGAATGGACATCACAATACACCGACGCCGACAAGAAACGCTTCGATAAATATATCGAGGGGCAGGTGGCAAAGATAGACATCCCCGATAAAGACGAGGCATTCCTCACTGAGCGCATCCTTACGATGTATGCCAACCCCCTGCGCAACTATCTTCAGACTAAGAAAACAACAAGACTATGATACGCCCGATACAGTTTTTACGCCATTACATGCCAATTCTTGCATTCTTCGGATTGGCTGTTGCCGGCAGCTCCTGCAAGCAGGAAACCTACGAGCCTGGCGACGGAAAGTATTCTTTCCTGCGTAGTGATTTCGTTGAAGTAGCCACCAATGCCTCCGGCGCGATAGTTGCTTTCAATACCGACGACAACCGCCGGTTGACACTCAAGACACCCATGGCAACACGAGACCTTAAAGCCGACACCATATACCGTGCATTGGTCTATTACTCCGAGCCGACAAGTGGCAATCTTGAGGTCAGGAATATCCGCATGATTAATGTCAGCCGCCCTTGGACAGCTAATGATACTCAAGAGATGAAGACCGACCCGACGGGATGGGAGAGCGCCTGGATAAGCAACAACAGGAAGTATCTCAATCTGGCACTCAACCTCAAGGTTGGCGTCAGCTACGACAAAGAGGCTGACACACGGCACATCGTCTCGGTGAGAAAAGACAGCGTCATCGACCGCCACGTATTTCTTACGCTTTATCACGACCAGAACGGCGTGCCGGAGTATTACACCCATAAATCATTCCTCAGCATTCCTCTTGGCAAAGATGTGCAGCCAGGCGATGCCTTCACCATAACGGTCAACACTTACAATGGCTTGAAGAAAAAGACAGTTTACGTGCCGTAGACCAACAATCCCGGCCCCGGCAGACAAACCCATATACCCTGTTTGGCTCTTCGTCAAACAGGGTATACTTTTTTTGTAGTCGATACGTTCTCCACGGCTTTTATGAAGATGAAATGTATGCCGCCCCACAGATTCTACAGCTCTATTGTGTCAATCTGAATTATCCTACTCCATTTTGCCATAATAAATTCCTTCTGATATAATTAAACAATCAAAAACTGTTTCCTGTTTTTCATTTAACCCAAAACGGTCAATAGATTCCTTGCCTGATTTCGTTTGATTGTTGAGC
>CAJPPF010000156.1 GCA_905372445.1 uncultured Prevotella sp.
GTCCGACATGCTGAACCAATCGCACCCACTCTACAAACTGGCCGACAAAATAGATTGGGCAAAATTCGACACCGCCTTCGCTCCTCTGTATTGTCAGAATAATGGTCGCCCTGCCAAACCCATTCGTCTGATGTGTGGCTTGTTGATTCTCAAACATCTTCGCAATCTCTCTGATGAATCTCTTGTGGAGCAATGGAGTGAAAATGCTTATTACCAATACTTTTGTGGTATGCCAGAGTTCGTTCCTGGCGCTCCCTGTGCCTCATCAGAATTGGTGCACTTTCGCAATCGTATTGGCGAAAAGGGGATAGAACTCATCTTTCAAGAAAGCATTCGTGTTAATAACGAAGAAGATGATGACCGGCATCACGATGTTGCCTTTATAGACTCTACGGTTCAAGAGAAGAATATCACCTACCCAACAGATGCCAAGTTGCACAAAAAGATAGTCCGTAAGGTGCTGGGTATCGTTCATGAACTGGGACTCCCACTTCGGCAAAGCTATACCTTTGTGCTCAAGCGAGTTTATCGCGACCAACGTTTTCGTAATCATCCCAAGAATCGCAACAAGGCACTTAAGGCTGATAGAAAACTTCGAACCATAGTGGGCAGATTAGTCCGAGAACTTAAGCGGAATCTTGGAGAACACAGCCTTTACAATAAGCTCATTGAGCGATTTGAGGCAATTCTTGCACAACGGCGTCATAGTGGTAAAAAGATTTATTCTATTCACGAGCCGGATGTGCAATGCATCAGCAAGGGAAAAGAGCATAAGAAGTACGAATTTGGCAACAAAGTATCTATCATTCGCTCGGCTACGGGGATTATTCTCGGAGCACAATCATTTCGTAATGAGTATGACGGACACACGATAGAAGCCTCGTTGGCACAAGTGGAACGACTCACACAGCGAAAGATTAAAATCCTGGCAGGTGACAGAGGTTATCGGGGTAAGAAAGAAGTAAATGGGACTCAGATTTTGATACCGGATGCTCCCAAACCTTCAGATAGCAGATATCAGAAGCGGAAGAAACACAAGCTATTCTGCAAGCGAGCAGGCATAGAACCTACCATTGGACACTTGAAATCAGACTATCGTTTAGGTCGCAACTTTTACAAGGGTGTGACTGGGGATGCTGTGAACCTACTGTTGGCGGCGGCTGCTTACAACTTCAAAAGAGCCATGAGAGCTCTTTTATTCCTGTTCAAAACAATAAGAGAAATGCTAAGAGAGAGGTCCTTGATGAATCAATTCCCGCTTAGCATCTCTTTTTAAGGGACGACTAAATACCCATCTATTTTCTTTTTTGTTATACACAAGTTCTATTCTATAGTCAATTCCGCCCTCTAAGTTTTCTTATATTTTAATTTTTGAAGAGACCGGAACATTTAACGTTGTGTCTGCATATGTAAATACGCGAGTTCGGTATAAGATTCATGCAAACAGTTGCAATTGCCTTGACTCCTCTATATGCACAGGCAGTGCCTCTGGCTTGTTCTCAAAGAAACAATACGCAGCCAATGCCGAGCACAGGTTCATGATGAAATTATGTACTGACCTGTGCCTTGAATGCACAAGGTTTGCCTTGTTCTTGAGCAGTTCATTGATGCATTCGATGATGTATCTCTTCCTGAGCATGATCCTGTCCCACATTGGCATGAGCTTGTTCTTCATCCTGGCTTTCAACCCGTGTACGAGATGTATCCCCTTGTCAAAGAGATGCCCGAAGAGTTCCTGCTTGATGTATCCTCTGTCGGCGAATACCTTTCCATAGAGTACCTTCGTGAAGACGGACCACACACGTTTGTCCCTGTAATCGACGTTGGCAGGTGTTAGACAGAAGGTTATGATCTCTCCGGTATCATTGCACAACAGATGCAGCTTGAATCCGTGACACCACCCCATGGTCCCCTTCCCGCTCCTGGCGAGACCGGCAAAGACCTTGTTGAAATACCTTCTCACGTTGTGGCAGACAGTAATCATTGTGCTGTCAACGAAGCTGATTCCCGAGCATCTGCCGAAGGCATAGATCTTCATGAAAGCCATCAGATGGAAGAACACGCGGGGCATGAGTTCCACGAAGCGGTTGTAGGAAACGGCATCGGGAAACTCCTGCCTGAGTTGTCCGTGGATACAGTTGAGATAGTACTCCTTGAAGTTTCTGTATGTGCCGAAATGATAGCACAGAAGAATGGTCATTATCTCACTGTCCGATAGTCTGCCCTTGCGGTTACGACAGAGCTTTCCTTTCCCATCATGGGAAGGTAATTGTAGGTTTTTTGCCAGTTCAACATGCAAATGCTTGCAAAACTCATCGATAATACAGAAAATTTCCGTAACTTTGTCCTTGGTAATCATCACTTATATTGTTTGTAATCATTTGATTTTCACACTATAAAGTTACAAAAATAAGTGAGATTACCAAATTTTATACGCTTTTTCTTATCCCGAACTCGCGTATGTAAATGTCTTTTTTGCAGCAACAATGTCGCTTATTTGAATAAACTCATATTGGGGTTGGTTTAAACATGTGCCATCTGCACTGATTTCTAATTGCAGATAATCATCAAAAATGTTCCTTTTTATATTATCCGAAAGGAACTTCCTCATTTTTGTACTATCGATGCTTATATGATACTTTGCAGAAACAGATGTTTCTTTGTTTTCAAATTGTGGAATGCCATTCTTTCCCCATTCTTTGAGGATATCTAATTCTTGCCATTTCTTTTCTTCTCTGTAGCAACGCAATATTGAGTTAATTTCAACAGAATTAAATCCTATTGCTTTAAAATTGTCTATAAAATCCTTTTCTCCAAATGATCTGCAAAATTGAAGAGCAAATTCTGCAGCTTTAATAGGTTCTTCCTTAAATCTATATATTGAAGCGTTGAATTTATTTAGGGCATCCTTATCCCAAGTATCAATTTTGTTTTCATAAGCATACCATTGCATCAAAGGATACGACACACCTGTAGTCGTATAGACAGGTTTGAAATAAGCTGTAATTATTTTCTGGGGCATATCCTTAATCTCGTCCAATGATATTGAAACTTCTTCTTTTCTTTGTGCAAATAACACATTAGCACAAAGTAACATTATAAGTACAATACATGTACGATTCACTTTCATTCCTTCTTATTTTGTTGTTTGTTTATTATTTATTTCTGTTTGAACGCTAACATTGAAAAAAACTGAGATTATTATAGAAATCATGTTAATCTCTCTTTCCCTCCATCTTATCTATAAATGTCTCGTAGATGAGAGGATAAGCTTCACTTGCATTAAACGATATGCCAGGACGCAATAGAGATTGCATATCATTGGTAAACTCTGGATCTTCCATCTTCTACTGCATGTTATTGACAAACTGCTTGTAAGATGGAGCCTTGTCAACGACAAACTCCATATATTTCTTGTAGCATTGAAGAACTTTATCAACATCTACTTCTTTTTGTTGTAAAGCAATATAAAGGTCAAAGAGGTCACGACCTTTCTTTCGCTGGTAAAGGGCACGAAGTTTAGTGCCGAGCAATTCTTCAAAATGATAGGTGGTTAGTTCGGCTTCGCCAGTGAACCAAGAGTTCTCGACTCGGAATGGAACGTTGGTCAAGCCAAGCACGTTAAAATGCTCGAAGCAATTGATTTCAACTTTCAGACGTATTTGTATCGTTGGCGGTATTTCTGACTCTACTCGGAAAAGCATAGTGTTATTATATCGTTTCTGCTTAGTTACTCTATCTGGCAACCAGTCAAGAACTTCCCCTAAGCGATACATTATAGGCTTGATAGGTCCTGGTGTAATCTGAACCAAATCAATGTCCTCACTATATCGTGGCTGGGGTGAAAGATAGAGTTTATGTAAGGCTGTTCCACCTCGGAAAGCCAACTGCGATGCCAGAAACTCATCACTAAAGATGTCAACCAAAGCACGACATATAATCAAGTCTTGCTCAATCTGTGCATTGTCTATCCATGGAGCATGATTACTCCACTGCTGTATCGCTGCTCTGTTAATCATATATCATCTGTTTCAATTTGAATGTTTATATTTATCTTCCATCGGCTATCCCTATTTGATGGATTATCTTCTGCTGATGTGCTTAAAGGCATATACATAAGAGTTCCAGGAATAGTGTGTATTTGGTCATACAGTGCATCTGCCATTTCCTTTTCTTCTATTATATGTTCAAGGATGTACCCAAGCCGTTGCCAAGTCACCTTTTTTATAAAAGCAGAAAGTGGACCAAACTGACTCTTGATGTCAATCTGTTCTGATAGTTCTTCAAGTACAGTTGCGACGCGAGACAATCCTCCTGCGTGCTGTTGATATCGAACAAGGTCAGCAGCCGTCAAGAGAGGATTTGAGATTCGGATGGTACCTGTTTCAGTATTCTTTGTAATCAGAGCATCTTCTGGTAGTTCGTCTCTATAAAACCAATCAATGGTTACATTACGAGTAGAGACTACCCGACGCTTTGGAAAAGTTGTCATAACAGAAAACTGCTGAGGACGCTGATGGGCGGCACCAAGCAATTCTGCTGCATTGAGCATACATACATAGTATGGCTTGTTAAGATAAGCCATCAGCTGGTCAATGTAATAGGTTGCTGGAACGGAACCACGCAAAACATATTGAACAGGAATGATAACATAGAATCCTCGATACACACTGGCTATGGTTTTATTAGAACAAAGTCGGTATAGTTCGTTTTGAAGAATTTGCTCTGAAGAGTACATTCCTGTCTTTCTCACGTCCTCTATAGAAAACGTGGAAAAACCATGAATAGCTCTATCCTTAATCCACTTTTGTAATGTCATAATAAATAATTTTGGTGCAAATATAATAAAAAAAATATTATATGCGTTCTGTTAATACGTAAATCATGCTTCGTTTTATGGTATTTTAATAAAAAGTGAGCAGTTTGAATCTTCTAACAACCATTTTCTCCCAAGTAACTTCATTGACATGGTTCCTCAGTTAAAGGAGAAGGGGTAGAGAAGAGTATAAATCGGTTTATCTTCAGTAAAAAGAAAAATGGTTGTGTTGGAGAAACATCAAGCCGTTTCGTCCTGCAAGGTTTAGGTTTACGTTTACGTTTACCATGTATAATACATGCACCTCTAAACTTAAATATTAAACTTTCATTCTTCTAATTTGGGTTTACGATACCTTATTAT
>CAJPPF010000157.1 GCA_905372445.1 uncultured Prevotella sp.
GTCCTTGGTGCCGGCATCATCCCGCGTATGATGTTGGTAAGCATTAAGAGCGACTGGGCTCGAAAGCCCGGACAAATGTTGAGTAAAGGATATTCGGCAGTGCAGATTGCCGGATTGTCGTTATTCCCTGTTCTGCTGTTGACTTTATGTGTATCGTTTCTTCTTACAGTGCCTTTCGACGGCACTTCTTATTCAAAGGCAGCCTACCACATGGTGCCAAGAATGTTGCAGTTGATAGCAGGAGCTGCTGTTCTCTTCACCGCAGGATTGAAATACGACATGAACGGACTGTCGTCGTTGCTGCGTCTTTTTGCAATAATCACAGCTTCAGCGCTTTTTCCTCTGACTGGCATTTGCATTACCGACCTTCACGGAATCTTCGATATAAACGAAATCCCAATGTGGATGGGCGTCATTCTCACTACACTTCTTGCTGTTGCCATCGTCGAGATGTTTAAGTTGCTCGACGGAATGGACGGACTTGCAAGTGGCATGGCAGTGGCAGTGCTTATCGCTTTCCTGCCGATTTTCTCAGGTTCCTACATTATCACCCCGGCGGTTGTCGTCGCAAGTACACTCGGTGTAGTGTTGCCTTTCTGGTTTATGAAACTCATCAATAAGGATTGGGCGAAGGCAATGATGGGCAACTCCGGCTCGTATGTTGTAGGCTATATCGTCGCTTATGTGTTCATCTATGCCTTCAGTCGCTCCGGAACTGTCTATCCTGCCGGAACAGATATAGTGGCAATGGCGGCTTTAGCGCTTCCTGCTCTTGATACGGTGCGTGTGTTGGGTAGCCGTGCTCGTGATGGACGAAGTCTGCTTATGCCTGACCGTAACCAGTTGAACTTTAAAGTGTTGCGTACCGGAATGCCTCGACTATTCACAGTGCCTCTTCTTATGTTCATCGTTCTGTGCTTTACATCGGTAACGATGCTTATGGTAGGAATGGAGATGGACAGAAACATAATCATTGTCGTTGGTGTCATGCTGTGGATATTCACAGAGCTGATGATGAATTTTTTTATCCGTCGTAAGGAACGCAACGAACACCAAAGCGAGTGGAATAAGATATACGGAGAGGATGTATGGAATGCCAATATCCCTTACGAGCAGCTTGAGGAAAAGCGTCGTGTGTTCGGAACTATGGGACTTCCGGAGCAATATGTCGAAGGGCAGCAGGACGATTTCATATCTGATGGCATGAATTTCATGGAGAAAACACTGAAACGTCTGACGGATATCATCATCTCGGTAGTAATGATGGTGGTATTCTCGCCGTTTTATCTATTGAGTTATATGCTCATAAAGCTCGATGACGGAGGTCCTGCAATATACAAACAAGAGCGCATAGGACGTTTTGGTCAGCCGTTCCGTATATATAAATTCCGCTCTATGCGTATTGATGCAGAGCAAGGAAAGCCACAGCTAAGCCATTCCTGTGGCGACGGCGATCCGCGTCTGACGAAGATAGGAAGTTTTCTTCGCGCACATCATCTTGATGAATTGCCGCAGTTATGGAATGTGTTCGTAGGTGACATGTCGTTCATTGGTTATCGTCCCGAGCGTCAGTTCTTCATCGATAAGATAATGAAGCATGACCCACGCTATGCTTTCCTTTATCAGATTCGTCCGGGAGTGACGTCGTATGCAACACTTTACAATGGCTATACAGACACGATGGAAAAGATGCTGCGACGCTTAGAGCTCGATCTCTACTATCTCCGACATCGCTCATGGTGGATGGATACAAAGATATTGTTCCTTACTTTCACAAGTATTATCTTCGGAAAGAAATTCTAATAAACTCATTTATAACAGTAAAATATCAGGATACATGAAAATTTTATTATGTGGTGGTGCAGGCTATATCGGAAGTCATACACTTATCGAATTGCACAAAGCTGGTCATGAAGTGGTAGTTGTCGACAATCTCTACAATAGTCGGAAAGAGGCTCTTGTACGTGTATCAGAGATACTCGAAGGCGTTGATATTCCTTTCTATGAAGTGGATATCCGCGACCGTCAGGGGCTTACTAAGGTGTTTGAGGATAATCATATTGATGCAGTCATACATTTTGCCGGTCTGAAAGCAGTTGGCGAGAGCTGTGAGAAACCGCTCGAGTACTATGAAAATAACATGAATGGCACATTTGTGCTTCTTGATGTCATGCGCAATCACGGCTGTAAGAACATTATCTTCTCAAGTTCTGCTACTGTATATGGTGACCCTGTAATCATTCCTATAACCGAGGAGTGTCCGAAGGGACAGTGTACAAACCCTTATGGTTGGACTAAGTCAATGCTTGAGCAGGTTCTTATGGATGTCCAGAAGGCTGATCCGGAGTGGAACATCGTACTTTTGCGTTACTTTAATCCTATAGGTGCTCATGAGAGCGGACGCATCGGCGAGAACCCTAACGGTATTCCAAACAACCTCATGCCATATATTACGCAGACAGCAATCGGCATCCGTAAGGAGTTGGGAGTGTTCGGAGATGATTATGATACACCTGATGGTACTGGCGTCCGCGACTATATCCATGTCGTAGACCTTGCCTGCGGTCATGTCTGTGCGCTGAAAGCTATTCGGGAAAAGAAAGGTCTGACGATATATAACCTCGGTACGGGTCATGGCTATTCGGTGCTCGACGTAGTGAAGGCCTTTGAGAAGGCTAACGGCTTAAAGGTTCCTTATAGCATAAAACCACGTCGTTCGGGCGATATCGCCAGTTGTTATTGTAATCCTGCAAAGGCTAAGGAAGAGTTAGGATGGGAGGCACGGTTCGGCATAGAGGAAATGTGTCGTGACTCATGGAACTTTCAGAAGAACAATCCTAAAGGCTACGATAAATAAAGAAAGGACTTGCTGTACAGCAAGTCCTTTAATGTTCTTAATAAAGTAATGATTCTATGTAGAATCAATAAAATCTATATTGTCTTTTAGAAACTCTTATTCTCCGCGACGCTTGTCTTTGATTTTCTGTATCTGCACTTTCATTGCATCTACGCAGAGGTCTATTCCCTCTTCGAAAGTGTCGCATATTTTCTCAACGCGGAGTGTTGTTCCCATTGCAGGCAATGACAATACTGTCTCTTTGTTGTTTGCTGTCTGTGGTTTCACTACTTTGAGCTGAACATCAATGTGTTCCGCTCCCTCAATGTGCTTAGTCAACTTTGAAACCTTCTTCTCGATGTAGGATTCAAGTTTCTCTGATGCATCAAAATGCAAGGCTTTAATGTTAATGTCCATACTTACCTCCAATTTTATTTCCGTCCTGATGCTTTTTGAGAGTTTTACCCTTTCTTCTGTCGTTTATATGACAGGCATCGGGACATCTTGTTAATAAGAATTGATATCGATAGCAAATATATAGTATTCTTTTCAATTACGCAAATAAAACGAAACTTTTTTCGTTTTATTTTTTTGATAACGAATCTGCAGGTTTCTTAATACGAAGTTTCGGTGTTTAGCGGTTGCACTTTAAAGACGATACGGAAGGAGCCATTATTGAAACTGGTGCTCGTTATGTGGAAATGTCCTATAGCTCCTGTTGAACTGACATGGGCGCCGATACATGGGCAAACATCGTATTCGCCAATACGTACAAGGCGCAGCGTCTCACTGGCATCATCGGGCAGTTTGTCGAGTTTCACTCCGTCAGGTATGTTGTCGCGGTCAACAAACTCGTAGGTCACGGGCAGATTCTTGGCTATAAGCTCGTTTATGATGCGTTCAATGTCAGCAATCTGCTTCTCCGTTGGGCAATGCCCGAGTTCGTAGTTTATCTTTGACTTCTTGCGTTCTATATGTGCATTTTTGGAACGCTCGCAGCCGAACAGCCGGATCATTGTCTGATTCAGTAGATGCTCGGCGGTATGTGCCGGTGGATATTCAGCTTTGTTGTGTTCGTTGAGTATTGTTTCCATTTATATCTTCTTCTCGAAATGTTGATAATCCTTGACGCTTCTCCATGCTCCTCCCCAGGTGAATCCATGCTTTACGAACAGCTTGTAGCAAAGGTCGTCGCGGGTTATGATGTGCGCTTTGCCTGAGTTGCGTATTATATATTGACGTGCTTCCTTAGTGTCAGGCTGTATACTTGTCAGCCGTCCTTCCTTGTTTGTACGTACGCATGGATTCTGCAAAGGGTTGATGTCTATTGCCATTCCTTGTGAGTGAGCAGAAATACGTGTTGAACCAGACACCGTCCTGTAGCAGAAACATGATGTGTTGTTGTCTCTCATGGATGCTTCGTCATCGGCATTATATTCATCGATAAGCATCATTCGTGCTATAGGATAACGACTCTCGTATAGTTTCTGGAATATGGCGAGCATATCATCGGCGATAGCTTTGTTGCATACAAGTTCGCCGACCTTTGTCTCGCCTTTGAAATTGATGTGCAGGACTTGCAGGTAACGGAGGTCAGTGCGTCTTATTTTACACTCTTTAGGGTATGAGCCGCCTTTCTTCATTCTTGCAAAAACAGTATCGTCAATGTCGCTTATTGAGAAGAATCTCCCTATGCCATTGACTTTTATGGAGTCGTCGACAACGGTCTGTCCTGCTTTTCGCTGTGCCGTCATTGGCACAAAAAACATAAACAACGCTGTTATTGCTATTATGTATTTTTTCATTCTTGTCCGTTTACTTTGTCAGTCTCACCGCTACAAATATACGAAAAATAATCTGGTTTTCCAATTTAAGGCATGATAAAGGCTTTCATGTGAACGATTTTCGGGAAAAGTATGTATTTCTTTGCTAAGTCAGAATATTGTCGTAACACGATAAAAGCACCTCATCTCTGGATAAGCATTGCACAAAACAACCGGTACGCGCAAGCCGTAGGTGTGTGATTTCTCACGTTCCGAAAGCCTACCAAAAACAATCCGACAGGCGTTGCGACGTGATTGCCAAGGCAGAACGCGATAAATCACGCCCCTTTGATATATGCGAATAAATTTAACAAAAGGGCTGTTCTAACCATGCATACAGCCAATATTTGCCGGCACATTGTCTTTCGATGACAAAAAACGCTTATTTTTGGCATTACATGAAAGATGCTGATAATCAGAGTGATAAACGATTTTTATGCCGATAAAAATAGGTGGCAATTTCAAGAACCGCCGTTTCTTGAGTCTAAAACTGCCGCTTCTTGCCGCTAAAACCGCTC